>JAFOHH010000243.1 GCA_017421905.1 Clostridia bacterium | reverse complement strand
TAGGGGGCGTCCGTTTGGGGCTTGTGCCAAATGCCAAGGTATTTCAGCCCTGCGTATTCTACCGTAACGCCTCTGCCTTTTTTACCGATAAGCGTAACCGTTCTGCCTGCGTTTTGCAATACGAGCGCGTCGTGGTCGAACAAGTGGTGGCGGAGGGCAAGAGCGTTATTTTCGTTTAAGGTAAGGGGCGTTTTGCCGTTCATGACAAAGCAGTCCACGCTCATTTCCACCAGCATGGGCGTTGCGCCTTGCGGAAAGACGATTTTATAATCCTCGAACGCCTCGCCTTGCGATAAGGGAACGTTAAAGCCGGGGTGTCCGCCCGTGGAAAACGGGAGAACGCCGCTGCCTGTATTTTGAGTAATATAGCTGACCTTTAAGCCCTTTTTCGTTATCGTAAAGCGTACGGAAAAGCGGAAGGCAAAGGGGTAGGAACTTCTCGTTTCCGCGCTATCGGTCATAGTAAAGGTAATGCTGGTTTTCGTTTGGGAGGAAACCTGCATCTCCGTTTTGCGCACAAAGCCGTGAATGCCCATTTGGTATTCTTTGCCCTGCCAGGTGTATTTGCCCTCCGTAAGGCGGGCAACGATGGGGAATAAATTATAGGCACGGCCGTTCCAGTAGGCGGGATTGCCCTGCCAAAGGTATTCGGTTTCGCCCTTTTTTAAGTTGTACAGCTCTGCGCCGAGAGAATTGACAGAAACGGTTACGTCGCCTTTTGAAATGGTATAAATCATACGTACTCCTTTATAAAATCGGGAATGGTTGCAGAGGCGTTTAAGTCCAGCCCTGCTCTATGATCGGTATAAACGTATTGCAAATAGCCTTCTGCGGCGATCATTGCGCCGTTATCGGTGCAAAGGCGTTTTTCGGGAGCGTAGAGCTGAAAGCGATATTTTTTTGCCGCCTGCTGCATTTTACGGCGGAGATAATCGTTTGCCGCAACGCCGCCGCCCATAGAAACGGTGGTATAGCCCGTTTCCTTTATCGCCTTTACCGTTTTTTCAACGAGAACGTCGCACGCCGCCGTTTGAAAGGAACAAGCAATATCGCTAACGGGGAGCTCTTTTCCCGCCTGCGTTAAATTATGGCAATAGTTTACAACCGCCGTTTTTAAGCCGCTGTAGCTGAAATCGTAGCTGTGGTCGCCCTTTAACATTTTGGGGAGGGGAATTACGTTTTGCCCTGCTTCTGCCGCCTTTTGCACGCCCGGACCGCCCGGGTAAGGAATGCCAAGCACGCGCGCAACTTTATCAAAGGCTTCTCCCACCGCGTCGTCACGGGTAGAGCCAAGCACCTTCATATGCGTATAGTCGTCCACCTGTACGATTGCGGTATGGCCGCCGCTGGTCAGCAGCGTAATAAAGGGGGGTTTTAGGTCGGAATTGAGATAGCCCGCCGCAATGTGCCCCCGAATATGATTTACGGCAATGAGCGGCTTATGCTCGGCGTAAGCAAGGGCCTTTGCGTAAGAAACGCCCACAAGGAGCGCACCCAGTAGTCCCGCGCCGTAGGTTACGGCAATCGCATCGATATCCTGCAGGGTAACGCCTGCCTCTTTTAGGGCGCGGTCTAACGCCATATCGATAGCCGTGGTATGGGCGCGGCTGGCTATTTCCGGCACGACGCCGCCAAAGGGAATATGCTCCGTGCAAGAAGATAAAATGGCGTCCGAAAGGATTTCCCTGCCGTTTTTTACTACCGAAACGGCGGTTTCGTCGCAGGAGGATTCCACACCCAAAATATATACGTCTTTTGTCAATTTTTCTGCCATACGTATAGCAAAAAGCCGCCGTTTGGCGGCTTTTATTCTCCACTTAAGATTTTTTGAGATAGTCTACGATAAAGGGTTCGACGTTGCCGTCCATAACGCCTTGTACGTCTGCCGTTTCACAGCCCGTTCTGTGGTCTTTTACCATGGTATACGGACAGAATACGTAACTGCGGATTTGGCTGCCCCATTCGATTTTTTTAATTTCGCCCTTAATGCTCTGCTCGGTAGCAAGGCGGTCTGCCTCGCGCTTTTCAATCAGCTTAGATATGAGCATTTTCATAGCGCGTTCGCGGTTTTGAATTTGGCTGCGCTCGTTTTGGCAAGCGACGATAATACCCGTGGGGAGGTGGGTAATGCGGATTGCCGATTCCGTTTTATTGACGTGCTGACCGCCCGCGCCCGAAGAACGGTAGGTATCTACCTTAAGCTCGTCCGGGGAAATTTTAATTTCGTTGTCCTCTTCAATTTCGGGGATGACTTCTACCGAAGAAAAGGAGGTTTGGCGGCGCGCGTTAGAATCGAAGGGGGAAATACGCACCAAGCGGTGTACGCCCTTTTCCGCCTTTAAATAGCCGTAAGCGTTTACGCCCGAAACGGTAAAGGTTACCGATTTAATGCCTGCCTCGTCGCCGTCTAAGCGGTCAAGCTCTTCCAGCTTATAGCCCTTTTTATCGCAGTACATCATATACATACGGTAAAGCATTTCCGTCCAGTCGCAAGCTTCCGTACCGCCCGCGCCGGAGTGCAGAGTCATAATAGCGTCGTTTGCATCGTACTTGCCGCGGAGAAGAGAGCGGATGCGCATTTGCTCCATATCCTCTTCTGCCTTTTGCAGCTCGCCATCCAGCTCTTCGACCATACTCTCGTCGTTTTCCTCTAAAATAAGCTGCAGCATGGCGTCGGAATCTTCAATGCTCGACGCCGTTTTATCAAATCCGCCGATTTTGCTTTCTAAAACGCTGATTTCTCTGCCGATTTGCTTGGATTTTTCCAAATCCTGCCATACCTCGGGCTTTTCTTGCTCGGTGCGGAGCGTTTGCAGCTTATTGCGCAGCGTTTCAATATCCAGCGCGCCTGCCGTTTCGTCCAGCAGCTTGCGCAGGTCGCGGATTCTCATTTGATATTCGTCTACTTTAATCATACAGTTCCTCTTTTTTGCGTGAAAGATGGCGCAAGTTGGTTACGGCAAAATTACTTTCTGCCGCAGCAATCCTTATACTTTTTACCGCTACCGCAGGGGCAGGGATCGTTTCTGCCGATTTTTGCCGCCGCACGGTGAATGCCGCCGCCGGAAAGGGCGGGATCTTGCTTGGGCTTTTCTACGGCCTTTTTCAATTCTGCCTTCAGTAAAAGGCGAATGGTATCCGTTTGGATGCTTTCGATAAGCGCGTCGAACATCGCGTAGCCCTCGCGCTTATAGGCGATAACGGGATCTTCGTTACCGTATGCACGGAAGCCGATGCCGCGGCGGAGCTGATCCATATCGTCGATGTGGTCAATCCACTTATTATCTACCGTTTTCAGCATTACTTGGCGTTCGAATTCGTAGTAATCGAAGCCGTCTTGCTTATACTGCTCAATTTTTTCCTCGTAGGCGGCAATCGTTGCCTCGAGCACCTTTTTGGTGATGGTTTCCGCGCTGTAATTCGTGCACATTTCTTCGGTGATAAATTCCGTTCCACGCGGAAGGAGTTTATCCTCAATTACTTTGTTTAAGCGATCTACTTCCCAAGTAGAAGGCATTTCGCCGAGGTCTGCACCCTCTGCAAGGGTTGCGGTAACGTAGTCGGGGATCAGCTTTAAAATATCCTCGTGCACGTTTTCGCCCTTTAACACCTTGGCGCGTTCTTTATAAATAACGGCGCGTTGGGTGTTCATAACGTTGTCGTATTCCAGCACCTGACGGCGAATACCAAAGTTTTTGCCTTCGATGTTCTTTTGCGCGTTTTCGATGGAACGGGAAAGCATGCCGCTTTGCAGGCATTCGTCCTCCTGTACCTTAAACACGTTGTAAATGGATTGCAAGCGTTCGCCGCCAAAGCGTTTTGCAAGGTCGTCCTCTAGCGAAATAAAGAATACCGAGTTACCGGGGTCGCCTTGACGTCCGCTACGGCCGCGCAGCTGGTTATCGATACGGCGCGATTCGTGACGCTCCGAGCCGATGATGCAAAGGCCGCCCGCCTCTTTTACCTGTTCCTTTTCCGCATCCGTTTGCTTTTTAAATTCGCTGTAAAGGGCGTTATATTCTTCTCTTACCTTTTGGCCTTCTTCGCCGATATCGGCAATAAAGGAGGTGGCAAGCTCGATAAGCGCGTTATCGATGCCCTTGGCACGCAAACGGCTTTTTGCCATATATTCGGGGTTGCCGCCCAGCAAAATATCCGTACCACGGCCCGCCATGTTGGTGGCAATGGTAACTGCGCCCAAACGGCCTGCCTGCGCAACGATTTCTGCTTCTCTTTGGTGGTTTTTAGCGTTTAACACGTTGTGGCGAATGCCTCTTCCCACGAGCAGTTTAGAAAGCTCTTCCGACTTTTCTACGGTAATCGTACCCACGAGCACGGGCTGACCCGTTTTGTGGCGTTGTACGATTTCTTCTACAATGGCTTTTTGTTTACCCTTTATCGTGCTGTAAATGCGGTCGGGCATATCCACGCGCTGTACGGCAAGGTGGGTGGGAATTTCCACTACGTCTAAGCCGTAAATGCTGCGGAATTCCTCTTCTTCCGTTTTAGCAGTACCCGTCATACCGGAAAGCTTATGATACAAGCGGAAGTAATTTTGGAAGGTGATGGTTGCAAAGGTTTTATTTTCGTTGCGAATGGGCACGTTTTCCTTTGCTTCGATGGCTTGGTGCAAGCCCTCGCTGTAACGTCTACCGATCATAAGACGGCCGGTAAATTCGTCTACGATGATAATTTCGCCATCGGAAACGACGTAATCGTTATCGCGCTTGAAAATGTAGTGCGCCTTTAAGGCTTGTTGCAAGTGGTGGTTGAGGTCGGCGTTTTCAATATCGCCGAGGTTATCGAGGTGGAAGAAGCGTTCTGCCTTTTCCGAGCCTTCTTCGGTAATTTGTACCGATTTTTCTTTAATATCTACGGTAAAGTCTACGTCTGCCTTTAACGTTTTTACGAATTTATTTGCCGAAAGATACATTTCGCTGCTCTTTCCGCCTTTGCCGGAAATGATAAGCGGCGTTCTCGCTTCGTCGATTAAAATGGAGTCCACTTCGTCGACGATGGCAAAATGCAAGGGGCGTTGCAGCATTGCAGCAAGAGTGGTTTTTAAATTATCGCGCAAGTAGTCAAAGCCCATTTCGTTATTCGTACCGTAGGTAATGTCGCGGCGGTAAGAATCGCGCTTGGCGTCTTCGTCCATATCGTGCGTAATTACGCCTACGGTAAGGCCGAGATAGCGGTAAATTTTACCCATCCATTCGGCGTCGCGCGTGGCGAGGTATTCGTTTACGGTAACGATATGCACGCCTTTTTCCGCAAGGGCGTTTAAGTATGCGGGGAGGGTGGAGGTAAGCGTTTTACCTTCGCCCGTTTTCATTTCGGCAACGCGGCCTTGGTGCAGGGCGATACCGCCGATAATTTGCTCCTTGAAATGGCGCATTTTCAAAACGCGCCAAGCCGCCTCTCTTACAACGGCAAAGGCGTCGGGCAAAATTGCGTCTAACGCGTCGCTTTCGTTTACGCCCTTTTTGGTTTTGGATTGCGCCTCTTTAATTTCCGCAAGGCGGGCTTTTAAAACCGCCGTTTGTCCCTTTAATTCTTCTTCCGAAAGGGCGGCGTATTTTTCTTCTAATGCAAGAACCTGGTCTGCAATTTTCGTCAATTGTTTTAAGTTGCGGCGATTTTCTCCGCCGGCAAGATAAGAAAATAGTCCCATAAATTCGCTATTCCTCCATTTTATCCCTTTTATTATACCGCAAAAAGCAAAAAAAGTAAAACGCCTGCGCCCTGCTTTTGCTCTTTTCCCGCCTTTTTTGCAAAATTTTTGCCGAATTTCCCCTGCGGGGAAGTTTTTAAGCCCGAAACGAGCCTTTATCGGCTTTTTCTTTCCTCCCAAAAGAATACAGCCCCGTTTTTCTTGACAATATCTCCGCTTTGCTTTATAATTGAAACGAACAAAAAGAGGTACTGATATGAAGAAATTTTTTACTAGCGAAAGCGTAACCGAAGGACATCCCGATAAAATTTGCGATCAGATTTCCGACGCGGTGCTCGACGCCATTATTGAAAAAGACCCCAACGCCCGCGTAGCTTGCGAAACGACGGTAGCAACCGGCCTCGTTTACGTTATGGGCGAAATTACTACTTCTACCTACGTAGATATTCAAAACATCGTAAGAAACACCGTGCGCGAAATCGGTTACGACCGCGCGAAATACGGCTTTGACGCAGATACCTGCGCCGTAATTACCAACATTAACGAGCAAAGTGCGGATATCGCCCTTGGCGTAGATAATTCTTTGGAAAAGAAAAACGGCGGCGATGCGGCAGACCAAATCGGTGCGGGCGACCAAGGCATGATGTTTGGCTACGCTACCTGCGAAACGCCCGAATATATGCCCCTCCCCCTCGTGCTTTCTCACAAGCTTACCCTGCGCCTTACCGAGGTAAGAAAAAACGGCTTGCTCCCCTTCCTCCGTCCGGACGGAAAATCGCAAGTTACCGTGGAGTATAACGACGGCGTTCCTACCCGTGTAGACACCGTGGTCGTTTCCACCCAGCACTCGCCCGAGGTAGATATGCAAACGCTGCGCGCGGCGGTAAAAAAGGAAGTTATCGACGCGGTTATCCCCGCCGAGTATTTAGACGAAAACACCAAATATTTCATCAACCCCACGGGCAGATTTGAAATTGGCGGACCGAAAGGCGATACCGGCCTTACGGGTAGAAAAATTATCGTAGATACCTACGGCGGCATGTGCCCCCACGGCGGCGGCGCGTTCTCCGGTAAAGACCCCACCAAGGTAGACCGCAGCGCGGCGTATATGGCGCGTTACATCTGCAAAAACGTGGTTGCGGCAGGCCTCGCAAAGGAATGCACGCTGGAAGTTGCTTATGCAATCGGCGTGGCAAAGCCCGTTTCCCTTTTTGTAAATACGCACGGCACGGGCGTACTTTCGGATGAAGAAATTTCCGAAATTATTGCAAAGGAATTTGACCTCCGCCCCGCTTCCATTATTAAAACGCTCGATTTAAGAAAACCCGTTTACAAGAAAACCGCCGCTTACGGCCACTTTGGCAGAGAAGGCTTTACTTGGGAACAGCTGGACCGCGTAAACGACTTGAAAAAGTATTTGTAAGCAGAAAAATAAAAAACGAC
>JAFOHH010000029.1 GCA_017421905.1 Clostridia bacterium | reverse complement strand
GTATCGCTTTACGTCTGATTCCGTGCTGTTGTCCCGATTTGCTACCCCGAAAAAGAACGACGTGATTGCGGATTTTTGTGCGGGCAGCGGGATTGTTGCCTTTCATTTCCACGCCTTACACCAAGCCAAAGCGTTGGAAAGCTCCTATACGCTGTTTGAAATGCAAACGGCGTATGCAGGCGCGCTCCTCAACATTAACACCTATAACCAGCCCGGGGTAGAAGGCGGTAAAAACGCTACTTACGCCCTTCTCGGTAAGTCCGGTTACGAGGCGAAGAAGGAGGAGTTAAATGCCGCTCCCGCCGCAAAAGCGGAGTATATCATCGGCTAATTAAGCAGTATTTTTTGCCGAATAACAACCTGATAGCGTACAACCTCCCTTTTCATAAGGGAGGTTTTATTTTTGCCCAACTTTTTTGTCATTCTGAGCGCAGCGAAGAATCTCAAACGGAATCCCAACGTCTTATCGTAGGGTGGCGCGGCTTGCCGCCGAGAACCCCTGCTTTTACCCCCTTTCAATCCGTTTTAGATTGCAAAAAAATCTCCAACGCATCCTTTCTCCCTCCAAAAATAAAAAATTAGGGTTAACTTTTATTTATAGATGCGATAAGAAAAAATTATAATTTTACGAAAAGTGGGAAAAAATATTTTACATTGTAGTAAAAATATGATAAAATAAAACAAAATGCGCGGTTTAAAATCGCAAGCAACCTAAAAGGAAACTGCCATTATGGTTTTACAAGAAAATATTGCGGCAATTTCTACGCCTTCCGGCGTTGGAGGGGTTGCCATTATTCGAATTAGCGGAGAAAACCCGCTTGCCATCCTTTCGCAAATGTTCCGCCCCGCGTGCGGCATTGCGGTAGAGCGCTTTCAGCCCTTTCGCATGTATACGGGCACGATTTTGGCAGAAGGGTTTGAGGACCACGGCATGGCGGTCTTTTTCCGTTCCCCCAAAAGCTATACGGGGGAAAACGTGGTAGAAATTCATTGCCACGGCGGCGTTGCCATTCAGCGCGGCGTGTTAGAGCGTTGCCTTGCGCTGGGGTGTCGCCTTGCCACGCGCGGAGAATTTACCCGCCGCGCCTTTTTAAACGGTAAATTATCCCTTTCCTCATCCGAAGGGCTTATCGATATGATTCACGCCGAAAGCCGCGCAGGCGTTGCCGCAGGCTACGCGCTGTACCGCGAAAAGCTATACGAGCAAATTGAAAGCATCCGCAAGGATTTAACCTTTGCTTTGGCGCAAATCGACGTGCAAATCGACTATCCCGAAGAAGGGGTAGAAGAAGTTACCGCCGAAGAAACGCATTCTGCCCTGCAAAAAGCAATAACCGCCCTAACGGCGCTCGCCGCCACCTATCGCAGCGGCAGTATGATTAAAAACGGGGTAAAGGTAGCCCTTTGCGGCCGCCCCAACACGGGCAAAAGCTCCCTGCTTAACGCCCTTTTAGGGAGAGAAAAAGCCATCGTAACCGAAATTGCCGGCACCACGCGCGACGTTGTGGAAGGCGATACCGAGCTAGGGGGCGTAACCTTCCGTTTTTCCGACACCGCAGGCATTCGCGAAAGTGAAGACCGCGTGGAAAAACTGGGCGTGGATCGCAGTAAAAAGGTTGCGGAAAACGCCGATATTCTTCTCTTTTTAACCGAAACCCCTATGGGGGAAGAGGATGCCGAGCTAATAGCGCTTGCCACCGCCTGCAAAGCGGCAGGGGAAAAGGTTATCGTCGTCGTTAATAAAAGCGATTTAGGCGGCGCAGAACAAACGGCAACCACTTATAAAAACGCCTTTGATACGGTGCTTACCCTTTCCGCAAAAACGGGAGAAGGACTGCAAGCCTTAAAAACCGTACTTACCGAATACGCGGCAAGCGGAAAAGCCGATTCCGAGCTTGCTTACCTTACCGAGCGTCGCCATTTCGATGTAATTGAAGAGGCGCGCCTTATGCTGCAAAACGCGCTTAGCGGAGTAGGCATTCTCCCCATAGATCTCCTTGCAGCCGACCTTACCGAGGCGTGGAAAAAGCTGGGAGAAATTACGGGAGCAACCGCCCCCGAAGAAGTTATCGACGAAATTTTTGATAAATTCTGTGTGGGAAAATAGTCCAAAAGCAAGCCTTTGTTTTATGAGAGAATAGGAGAAAATTATGGTAAACTTAGAACTTTACAGAGTGTTTTATGCCGTAGCAAAATGCGGCAGTTTAACCAAAGCGGCAGAGGAATTGTACATTTCGCAACCCGCCGTATCGCAATCCATCAAACAAATCGAGTCGCAGCTGGGCGGCACGGTATTTAACCGTACGCACCGCGGTATGGAGCTTTCCGAAACGGGCGGTAAGCAAATTTTTGCTATTGTAGAACAAGCCTTAAAGCTGTTAGAAACGGCAGAGGTAAAGTTTAACGAGCTGAAAAACACGGCAAAAGGCTCGGTGCGCATTTGCGCTTGCGATTCGGTTATCGAGCACTATTTGCTCCCCATCGTAAATCAATATCACCGCAAGTATTCGGACGTAAAAATTAACATTACCAACACCAACTCGCAAGAGGCAATTGAGGCGCTGAAAGCCGGCAAGGCCGATCTTGCCATCGTCAATTTGCCTATGGAAAGTAAGGAACTCGTTTTATCGGGCAAGGTAATGGAGCTTAACGACATTTTCGTTTGCAGTAAAGATTTCGACTTAAAAAGCGAAATTCCCATGCACCTTTCCGATATTTCCGATTACCCCTTGCTGATGTTAGAGGAAACTACCGCATCGAGAAAAGCTATTTCCGACTATGCAAACTCGCTCGGCGTATATTTGCACCCCGATATCGAGGTTTCGGGGCACGAAGCGCTTATCCGCCTTGCCCAAAGCGGTCTTGGTATTGCCTGCCTCCCGCGCGAATTTGTGAAAAAAGAACTGGAAGAAGGCTCTTTAATCGAGGTAAAAACCGAGCCCTGCATGCCCACGCGTGCGCTTGGCTTGGTTATCCCCGATAATAACGACCTCAACTTCTGCACGCGCGAGTTTATTAACTTAATTCGCTAATCCTTTTATAAAAGCATTGCCCGCGCCAAAACGCGCCAATAATTAATAGC
>JAFOHH010000242.1 GCA_017421905.1 Clostridia bacterium | reverse complement strand
TTTGTTTAACATCTTCTTCAACTATATCTTTATGTTTGGCTTTCAACCTTTGGGCTTACCCGCTTTCGGACTTATCGGCGCGGCGTACGGCACGGTAATATCACGCATAATAGAACTGCTTATTATCGTTGGCGGAGTAATTCTTTTCAAATACCCCTTGTTTGCCTCGCCCAAGAAGATGCTTACCTTCGAAAAGGGCTTTATCAAACAGTTTTTCAAGATGTTTTTCCCCATTCTTTGCAACGAGCTTTTCTGGGTGCTATCCTCTACCGTGTATTTGTTCGTGTACGACAAGCTCCCCTCCAGCGAAATTGCTCTTGCCGCAATGAATATTGCAACCAGCGTAGACAAAATCGTGTCGGTTGCTATGATTGGAATAGGTAGCGCCGCGGGAATAATTATCGGCAACACGATAGGCTCCGGCGACAACCAAAAGGTGCGTGATTACGCCAACAAAAGCTGGTGGTTCTCGCTGTTTACCGGTATTCTTATCGGACTGCTTACTCTCGTACTTGCATTTATCGCTCCCTCCTTCTTTAAGGAGGCTAGCGCTGAGGCTCAGCACACCGCAACTAGCCTTCTGCTCCTGTTTGCCGTAACCGCGGTTTTAAGAAACGTTTGCTTTATGTCGGTTATCGGAATATTGCGCTCGGGCGGAGATACCACCTTCTGTATGATTTGGGAAACGCTGGCTATATGGCTCGTATCCGTTCCTCTCGTAATGGTTTTCGGACTGGTTTTCCAGGCCAACATCTACGTGTTGTACGCTCTTACCAACGTGTCCGAGCTTCTTAAGGCGATTTTGTTTACCGTGCGCGCCCGCAGTAACAAATGGTTACGCTTCGTCGCAAATCGCTCCTAATTTCCACACTTAAATAATTAATAAAAAAGCCGAATTTACCCAAAATAAATTTGGCTTTTCCTATTGAAATTTCACTTTCCTTGTGTTATAATACCATAAACAAGCGTGGTCTTCCCGCTTATTCACAAAACTACTGCCTACGGAGAAAGCTAATGCCCAAAAAAAACAAATTCGTAATCGTTCCCGACTCGTTTAAAGGAACGCTGGATTCTACGGAAATCTGCTCGATTATTGCAGGCGAAATTTCCCTGGCGTA
The DNA here is from genome assembly GCA_017421905.1 of Clostridia bacterium. Lineage (GTDB taxonomy): Bacteria > Bacillota > Clostridia > Christensenellales > Borkfalkiaceae > SIG402. The sequence continues at coordinate 1,271 of JAFOHH010000242.1, read as the reverse complement.
TCCCGACGCGACCGTCGCACGCGTGCCCGTTGCCGACGGCGGAGAGGGTAGCGTGGATTGCTTTTTGTCCACTAAGGGTGGCGAAAAGGTTTTCGTGCCTGCTCACGGCCCGTACGGAGAGCCTATTACTTCCTTTTTCGGCTTAATTGACGACGGCAAAACCGCAGTAATAGAAATGTCTGCGGCGGCGGGGCTACCCATGGTTGAGGGTAAGAAAAATCCCTTGCTTACCTCCACCTACGGCGTGGGAGAGCTGCTTTTAAGCGCGATAGAAAGAGGCGTAACCAAGGTTATAGTGGGCTTAGGCGGCTCGTGCACCAACGACTACGGTTGCGGTATGGCGTGCGCTTGCGGAATACGGTTTTTGGATGCGGAGGGCAAACCCTTCGTACCGACGGGCGAAACGCTTTCTAAAATAGAAAAAATTGATTTTTCGGGCAAGCACGGCGCCCTTAACGACGTGCAAATAATAACCATGTGCGACATTGACAATCCGCCTTACGGCCCAAACGGAGCGTCCTACGTTTTTGCCCCTCAAAAGGGCGCAACCTTAGAGCAGGTTAAGCTTTTGGACGAGGGTGTTAAGCACCTTACCGATATTATCCGCAAGGCGACGGGCAACGATTACTCTACTCTTGCAGGCGGAGGCGCTGCGGGAGCAATGGGCGCAGGAATGGTAGCCTTTTTCGGTTCTACCCTGCAAATGGGAATAAACGCCGTGCTGGATACGGTAGGATTTGACGAGCTTATATCCGACGCCGACCTTATTTTTACGGGCGAGGGTAAAATTGATACTCAAAGCCTGCGCGGAAAGGTGGTAATAGGCGTAGCAAGGGCGTGCAAGCGCCAAGATAAACCCGTTATTGCTATCGTTGGCGGAGCAGACGGCGATATGACCGAAGCGTACGAAAACGGCGTTACCGCTATATTTACCATAAACAAGCTACCTCAGGACCTATCTGTAAGCGCTAAATTCAGCAAGGACAATCTTGCCTTTACCGTTAAAAACGTACTGCGCTTACTAAAAGCATAATTTTGGAGATAACGATATGAAAATTGCTTTTTTTGACACAAAGCCATACGATAAACCCGCGTTTGATAAATTCGGCGCTCAATTTGGCGTGCGTTTTAAGTACTACGAAACCAAGCTTACCGAGGACACGGCAGAGCTTGCTCACGACTGCGACGGCGTTTGCGCTTTCGTAAACGATACTGTAAACTCCGCCGTAATTGACAAGCTTAATCAGCTGGGCGTAAAGGTTTTGGCTCTT
>JAFOHH010000241.1 GCA_017421905.1 Clostridia bacterium | reverse complement strand
TCAAAGCCTACGCGGTAGTTTTCGGGCGGCCAAGCGTCGCCGGAGTTGTGGTGCAGCTTTGCTTTGGGGGCAAACAAACGCAAGTTTTTTGCGGCGCAAAGGTCGCTAATTTGCGGAGAATTGGTTTTGCCCACGTTTTTAATGTTGACCACCCATTCAATTACGGCGTGGCCCAAATATTCCAGCGTTTCCGCGGTAATTTGCAATTTTTCCTTTTTTAAGGTGGCAGTATAGGTGCGGCGAACGAGGTCGCTACTGATGCGCTCGCAAAGCTCGGTAACCGCTGCGCGGCCAAATCCTTTCCTTTCTTCGCCGTTTATGCGGAAAGAAAAGGGAATGGCTTTGGGGTTTGCTGCAATTTCATATACGTTTTTTACGAATAAGGCTCTGTCCTTTTCGGTTATATTGCAGGTATATTGCATAATTAGATTTTTGCCAAAGGGCGCAAATTTTGACAAGATCTCCCTTTTATTATTTATAGTAACGCGTATGCGCCCGCGCGTATGAAAAAGATGAAAGCGTTTTCCCTTCATCCTTACTATAAGTGTAACATAGCAGGAGAGGAAATTCAACAGTTTTCCGAAAAAAACCGCAAAAAAGCGAAAAAAAATAAAAAACACCCCTAAAAACGTTGACATTTTGGGTTTGGTATGTTAAAATAAGACAACACTCCGGCAGTATGAGCCAAAAGGGGTGTTAATTTTTTGGGAAGGTGTTCCGAAATGAGAACGAGAATTACGCTTGCTTGCACCGAATGCAAACAAAGAAATTATGACACGATGAAGAACAAGAAGAACGATCCGGAAAGAATCGAACTGAAAAAGTATTGCCGTTTCTGCAAGAAAACCACCGTTCATAAAGAAGCAAAATAAGACTGAAACAGAGGTTTATTATGGAAAACGAAAAGAAAACCGCTGCGAAAAAGGAAAACTGGTTTAAAAGAACCGGCAAAGCCATTGGCAGAAAATGCAAAGAAATTTGGCAGGAACTGAAAAAGGTAACTTGGCCCAAATTCGGCGTTATGCTCAAACAAACGGGCGTCGTATTTGCGGTAGTCCTTTTCTTCCTCGTTATTCTTACCGCATTCGATTTCGGCCTTAGCGCATTGTTAGAGCTGCTTGTTTCTATTAAATAAGAGGTAGTATAGCATGCAGACCGCAGAGAGCGCAAAATGGTACGTTCTTCATACCTATTCTGGCTACGAAGCGATGGTAAAGGACTCTTTGGAAAAGCTGGTTGAAAACAACAACCTGCAAGACCAAATTTTCGACGTCCGCATTCCTATGGAACAAACGATTGAGGAAAAGGCAGGAGGCAAAAAGAAGGTAGTACAAAGAAAGGTGCTGCCTTGTTACGTCTTTATTAAGCTTATTTACTCCAACAACCTTTGGTTTCTCGTAACGAATACGAGAGGAGTAACCGGTTTCGTAGGTCCTATGGGCAAGCCGCTTCCGCTTACGGATGAAGAAGTAAAAAGAATGCAATTGGAACGCGTTGTGGTAGAAACGGATATCGCCGTTGGCGACGATATTAAAATCGTTTCCGGCCCGCTCGATTCCTTTATCGGTAAAGTTGTCGAACTTAACGAACAAGCTCAAAAGGCAAAGGTTAACGTAGAAATGTTTGGCAGAGCTACCGACGTAGAGCTGGATTTAATTCAGCTGGAAAAACTTAATTTGACAAATCAGGGCTAATCCCCTTTGATTTTGTGGGAGAGGCGCAAATTTACGTCCGCGCCTTGCTACAACCACTATTTTTTGGAGGAAAAACTTTATGGCTAAGAAAGTTACTGCAGTAGTAAAATTGCAGCTCGCAGCCGGAAAAGCCACCCCGGGACCCCCGGTAGGTTCTACCCTTGGTCCTCACGGTATCAACATTCCCGGTTTCACGAAGCAATTTAACGAAAAAACCGCATCGCAGGCAGGCTTGATCATCCCGGTAGTTATTACCATTTATCAAGACCGTTCGTTCGACTTTATTTTAAAGACCCCGCCCGCACCGGTTCTCATTAAAAAGGCTTGCAAGATCGAAAGCGGCAGCGCAAAACCCAACAAGGATAAAGTTGCTAAAATCACGAAGGCGCAAGTTGAAGAAATCGCTAAAATGAAGATGCCCGATCTGAACGCAGCGTCGCTCGAAGCGGCTATGAGCATGATCGCGGGAACGGCCCGCAGCATGGGTGTAGTCGTAGAAGACTAACGCCAACGCAATGGGAGAACAGTTAAGCTGTTCGTTAAAACCATAGGAGGATTATCAAGTGAAATACGGAAAAAAATATGCTGATAGCATTAAAGCATACGACCGCTCTCAGGCGTATGACAGCCAAGAAGCAATGAAAATTGCAATCGACACCGCAAAAGCTAAGTTCGACGAAACGATTGAATTGCACGTTCGTTTGGGCGTTGACCCCAAACAAGCAGACCAACAAGTTCGTGGCGTTATCGTTCTTCCCAACGGTACGGGTAAAAGCGTAAAAGTACTCGTTATCGCTAAGGGTGAAAAGGCAGATATCGCACAACAAGCTGGTGCCGATTACGTTGGCGCAGAAGAAACTATTCAAAAAATTCAAACCGAAAACTGGTTCGATTTCGACGTTATGATCACCACCCCCGATATGATGGGCGTTGTTGGTCGTATCGGTCGTTTGCTCGGTCCTAAAGGCTTAATGCCTAACCCCAAGTCCGGTACCGTTACCACCGACGTTGAAAAAGCAATTAAAGACGTTAAAGCAGGTAAGGTAGAATACAGACTTGACAAAACTGCAATTATCCACTGCCCCATCGGTAAAAAATCGTTCGGCGCAGAAAAGTTGCACGAAAACTACGCTGCTCTTATGGAAGCTATCGTTAAAGCGAAGCCCGCTGCAGCTAAGGGTCAATACGTTAAGAGCATTGCCGTTGCTAGCACCATGGGCCCCGGCGTAAAAATTTCGAACAATAAGTTCAACTAATTTAATTGACAAATTTCGTACGTTATGCTATAATGTGCGAGAAAAGAGCCGTAGACCGCAGGTTTTAAGGTAATACCGCAAGGTTCCTGCCGAGGTGATGTCATAAGAAGCAGATTTAGTATGCCCTTATGCCGTTATCTCACGGCATAAGGGTTTTCTATTATTATAACGGAGGTAAACAATGTCAGCGAATTTCGAAGCGAAAAAGCAAGTCGTTGAAGATATCAAAGCGCACATTCAGGAAAGCAAATCCATCGTTTTGGTAGATTACAAGGGCATGACCGTAGCAGAAGATACCGAACTTCGTAACAAATTCCGTGAAAACGGCGTTTTCTATAAGGTTTATAAGAACACGCTGTTGAAACGTGCGTTTAACGAGCTCGGCATTAGCGAATTCGATAACGATCTTAACAATACGACGTCCGTTGCATTTGCAAAAGACGAAGTTATTGCCGCTAAGATTGCTTTCGATACGGTAAAAAGCTTAAACGACAAAATGTCGGTTAAGAGCGGATACGTAGACGGAGCTTATCTTGACGCAAAAGCAGTAAAAGCACTTGCAAGCATCCCCTCGAAAGAAGGACTTCTTTCTATGCTTGCCGGCACGTTGCAAGGATTCATCAGTGGTTTTGCACGCGCAATCAAAGCTGTTGCAGACAGCAAAGCGGAATAATTTTCTTATTCCAAAACGCGGCATAGCCGCATAAAACTAGCCCGTGCCTGGGCATAAAAATTAAATCCGGAGGATAAAAAAATGGCAGATATCGCAAAGATGATTGAAGAAATCAAAACTATGACCGTTCTCGAATTGAACGATCTCGTTAAAGCAATCGAAGAAGAATTTGGCGTAAGCGCAGCAGCTCCCGTAGCAGTAGCTGGTGCAGTTGCAGCAGACGCTCCCGCAGCAGAAGAAAAGACGGAATTCAACGTTGTTCTTAAAGAAGTTGGTGGCAACAAAATTGCCGTTATTAAGGCAGTTCGTGAAGCTACCGGTCTTGGCCTTGTTGAAGCTAAGGGTCTTGTTGAAAAACTCGGCACCATCAAAGAAAACGTTCAAAAAGCAGACGCTGAAAAGATGGTTGAAGCTCTTAAGGCAGCAGGCGCTACCGCTGTTATGGAATAATTTTAATAGAAAGAAACCCGAAAACGGGCGTGGCTTTTGCCACGCCCGTTTATTTTTTGCCTTTTATAAAAAACCGCTTATAAAAAACCGCCTTATAAATAAACCCCTCGCGTTTTGCCGTGCGAGGGGTTATTGCTCTTGTTTTTTATAAAACTACGTTTGGGGAATAGGAAAGGGAACAAACACTTATTTTTACAAATGCTCGGTTTTCCCCATACCGTTACTTTAATTTTTGAACGAAATCCGCCATTACTTCGGAAATTTTAATATTTTGCGGACAAACCGATTCGCAAGAACGGCAACCGATGCAGGCAGACGGGCGCTTTTCTTCTTCAACAGCGGAAAGCGCCATGGGCGCAATAAAACCACCGCCCGTAAAGCTATGCTCGTTATAAAGGGCAATTAGCTTGGGGATATCCAGCCCTTGCGGACAGTAGGTGGTGCAATAACGGCATTCGGTGCAAGGCACGCCGCTAATCATGCTGTTGGCAATTTCTAAAAGCG
>JAFOHH010000240.1 GCA_017421905.1 Clostridia bacterium | reverse complement strand
GGCTTTCCAGCGAGGAAACGGCCTTTCGGATAGGCTTTAAAAACGCCTCTTACTTCGTAAAAATCTTTAAAAAATACGTGGGCATTACCCCTGCTAAATATCGGCAAAGTTAAAACGATCACAAAAAAAGGCCTCCTAGCGGAAGCCTTTTTCTTTATTTTATTCGGTTACAGTTTGATCTTTTTAATTTCCTGAGCGTAATATTTTACCAGCTCGAACTTACTGCCCGGCATTAAGCGGTGATCGGGACAGGGAATAAATCCGCCAAGCTCGGCAAGCTTTTGCATTCTGGCAAGCTCTGCATCTACCGCCGCCTTATCCTTTCTAAACGCCGTTTTATCCATTGCGCCAACGCCCAGCATCCCCTTGCCGTAGCGCGCACGGGCAGGCGCAAACTGATCGCCCCAAGTGCCCACCTCTATCGGAAACATCGTGTTTACGCCGTTTTCAAACCAAACGGGGAGGAGTGCCTCGGTAACGCCGTCGCAGTCCAAAGAAATAATATCAATACCGTAGTCTCGCACCAGCTCGTTGCGCTTTTTGTAGTGCTTGGCGCAAAGTTCCTCAAACATTACGGGCGAAAGGAGGGGGCCGTTTTTAAAGCAAATATCTTCCCAGTAATGGGCAAAATCAAAGCCCGAATAAATTTTTAACGCCTCTTCTGCCGCTTTAAACTGCAAGTTTGCATAGGCATCTACAAATTCGACGAGCAAATCGTAATCGTCGCACATTAAATAGCTCATACCGACGACGGAAAGCATATTGCGGATATCTCCAAACACGCTGCCGAGGTGCAAGCCAAGGGGGTAGTCGCGCTTGGCGTCTTCTTGGTTTTTCATCCATTCCAAAGCCTTGCGGTCGATGCGGTCCTCCGACCATTGCAGTTTGGGGAGGTACAGCTTTTCGTACGCCTCTCTATCCTTTAACTGATAGTCGTCTTCGGCAGGAATGGAGCTTGTGCCCGGCTTTACCCGTTCGATTAAGCCGTCTCCGTTTTGTATGCGTAAAAAGCCGTCGGGCAGCTCCTCTATTACCTTGGTTTCAAAGCGGGGCGAAAGCCCGAAGTTTGCGCCGGCACGCACGGTAAACCAGTTAAAATCCCAGCCGATAAGCTTATCCAGCTCCCGATCCTTTTCCGAGCCGTCGTACACCTGAAAGGAAAGCTCCTTGGGAATATGGCCTTGCTCTGCCCATTCTACGAGCAGCTCGTCCCAATACCCAAAATGCACGGCAGGCATGCGGTCTGCCTTTTTATAATGCAAAATATTCATGGCGCGTTCGCGATTGTTCATAGTTTTCTCCTTATGCCTATCTTTTTAGGCAAAATTTCTCCCCTATCCGCTTAACGCAAAAAGGGAGGAGGCAATTACTCGTTAATTTTTGCGGCGTATTCTTTAAACAATTTTACGAAAATTTTATAATTTTCCACCGATACGTCGGGCGGAGTTTGGTGGTCTACGCCGATAAACAGCTTGCCCTTTTTAGCGGAAGGGAGCAATCTCTCGAACTCGGCACGCATCGCCTCTTCGCCAAACTTCATACACATTTTATCGTAATGGCCAAGGAAAGCCATTTCGGGGTGCTTTTCGATGTAAAGGCTTACGTCTACCCCGGCTTGACGCTCTAAGGGGAACATGCCGTCTGCGCCAACCTCGGCATACCAGTCTACCGCTTTGGTGATGTCGCCGTCGCTATCGATAAACACGGGGATACCGCGCTTTTTCAAGATGGGAATAACGCGGCGGTAGTAGGGCGCGAGAAATTCGTCGAACAAATCCTTGCCCAGCATCGGTCCGTTGTTGTAGCTCATATCTTCGGCAAAGGACATAAAATCGAAGGTGTAGCGGTCGCAAATATCGTTGAGGGCGGTTTCCAGCCAGGTTGCGTAATCGTCGCACATGCGGTGCAAAAGTTCGGGCTCGTCGTAAAAGCTATACAGGTGCGGCTCGATGCCAAACAGCTCGCGCGCAAACCAGAAAAAGCCTTCTACCGTAAAAAAGTGCAGGGTATCGCCGTCGGCACGCATTTCGTCCATAGCGGCGTAACGCGCGTCGTCGTAAAGGGTGGAAATATCGGGGTACATCGTCGGTTTAATGCGCTCGTAATCCTCCGCCGTTTCGATAATGCCTCCCCCGTGCACTTTTGCGCCCGGCGTTTTTGCGGTGCGTACGTTATACAGCGTTTGAATGCAGCCGTCTAAGCCCATTTGGCGTTGCAGCACGTAGCCGTCGCGCCAGTCGTTATATTTGCGGAAGGTAAGCCCTTCCCCCTCCCAGCGTTTCAGGGTTGCCCCCCACCACGGTGCCCATTCGAAAACAGGCAGGCGATCTACCTTTTCTCCATTCATAATCTTTTTAAAACGTTCGCTACCCGTCATAAGGTTTTCCTCCAAAAGGCTTTTTCTTATTGTACCATACATTAAATTCCTTTTCAATGCTTTTCCTTGCGAAAAAT
>JAFOHH010000239.1 GCA_017421905.1 Clostridia bacterium | reverse complement strand
TTCGCAAGTGCTTTCGTGGTGCAGAGGGCGGGACTTGAACCCGCACGGGTAAACCATACGCACCTCAAACGTACGCGTCTGCCTATTCCGCCACCCCTGCAAGCGAGATTGATTATACCCCAACCCGAAAAAAATGTCAAGGAAAATGATATAGTTTTTTATATTTATTTTGAAATTTTTTTACGCGGAGGACGTAACGCTCGGTTTCAGGATACGGAATTCGATTTAAAGTGATTCCGTTTGGCGAACAAGTGGGATCGGAAAGCCATTTTCGCACCGTTCCCTCCCCTGCGTTATAGGCGCAAAGCAAAGTGGTTTCGTCTGCAAAACGCCCTTTTAAATAAACGAGATATAAACACGCAAGCTTTACGTTCGTTTCCGGGTTGGTAAGCGAAGAAAAGGAAACACCGTAGCGTTTGGCTATAAATTGCGCCGTTTCGGGCATCAATTGCATAATACCCACCGCCCCGCGCGAGGATTGAGCGTTAGCACGGAAATTACTTTCCGTACGGGCGATTGCAAACACCAAGGAGGGGGCAAGACCTACTTCTTTTGCATTTTGACAAATAACGGTTTTATACTTTACGGGATAAGTTACGGACAGATAAGTAAACGCCGTACCTACCGCGCACAAAAAAACAAACGTAAGGCTGATGATGATATAAGCAAGGTTAATGGATTTTTTCAAGTTCTTCCGCTAAGCGACGGAAAAGAGTGAAAAGATCTCCGTCGTTTTCGATTATAGTATACGCGGAAAGATCTTTTTTAGAATAGTCTATCTGATTTTTCATACGGGCAAGCACTTCTTCTTCGCTGAGTCCGTCCCTATCGCGCGTAGCGGCGATGCGAGCAGACAAGCTGCGCTTCACAACGAATACGCCGTCGAAAAGGTTTTCGTATTCCCCCTCAAAAAGAAGCGGGATTTCTGCAAAAACGGGAGTATTGCCTGCATTTTCCGCCTCCTGCATTTGCAACAAAATGCGTTGCATAACGATGGGATGCGCTATGGCGTTTAGGCGGCGAAGAGCGTCTTCATTTTGGAATACGATGGAGGCAAGGGCTTTGCGATCGATTTCCCCAGCTGCTGTTGCCGCCGTGGGAAAAGTAGCAAGCACTTTTTTGACGTAGGCAGGGTCGTTTGAAAGCGAGCGAGCAACCGTATCGGCATCAAATACCGTGTAGCCCATTTGCGCTATTAAATTGCGCACCGTAGTTTTTCCGCTACCGATCCCTCCTGTTATGGCTATTTTCATAATTCCTCCGTCCTGCGAAATAGATTCCGCATGGATTTTGCATAAATTTTCGCCGCGTGGCGCATTACCGTTTGTTTTTATAGGTTTTTACGGCGAGTTTGTTATTTTTACAGCGCTATTTTGCCTCGAACCAGTTTTCCCCTATACCAACTTCTGCAGTTAGGGGAACGCTGAGCGTTGCCGCGCCCTGCATTTCTTCTACTAAAATTCGGCTGACGGCATCTTCCTCGCCGGGGGCTGTATCGACGATTAATTCGTCGTGCACCTGCAAAATGAGAACGGACTGCAAGTTTTCTCTTTTTAGGCGTGCCGCAACGGAAACCATTGCTTTTTTAATGATATCTGCAGAAGCGCCTTGCAAGGGCATATTCATTGCTGCGCGTTCGCCAAAGGCGCGCACGTTATGGTTAGCCGATTTCAGCTCGGGCAAGTATCTTCTTCTGCCAAGGAAGGTGGTGCAATAGCCCGTTTGCTTTGCCTGTTCTACGTTGGATTCGATATACGTTTTTACTTCGGGATAGGTGGCGAAATAGCTTTCGATAAATTCGCGCGCCTCCTTTACCGAGGTTTTAATGTTGTTAGAAAGGCCGTATTCGCTCATGCCGTAAATTACGCCGAAGTTAACCGCCTTTGCAGAATAGCGCTGGGCAGGCGTAACCTCCTGCAAGGGAATGCGGTATATACGAGCCGCCGTGCTTGCGTGAACGTCCTTTCCGCCTAAAAAGGCGTCGATTAGCCCTGCGCAAGAGGAAAATGCGGCAAGGAGGCGCAACTCGATTTGCGAATAGTCGGCGGAAATGATTTTACCGCCTGCAAAGCGAGAAACGAACATTTTGCGCAAGATTTTTCCTTCTTCATCGCGAACGGGAATATTTTGCAGATTGGGCTCTTTAGAAGAAAGTCGCCCCGTTGTGGTTAGCGTTTGATTAAAGCTGGTGTGCAGGCGTTTTTTGCCGTCTAACAAGGCGGAAATACCGACAAGATAAGTAGAAAGCAGTTTTTGCTTTTGACGATATTTTAAAATAAGGGGTACGACGGGATGGGCATCGATTAATTCATCCAACACCTCTTTACTGGTGCTATATCCCGTTTTGGTCTTTTTCCCTTTTCCGATGCGCAGCTGTTCAAACAGAATTTCGCCGAGCTGCTTGGGCGAATTAACGTTAAATTTCCCGGTTAGGGCATAGATGGCGGCTTGCGTTTCTGCCGTTTCTCGTTCAAATTTTTCGGTAAGGCGCATAAGCTCGCCTTCGTTTACGCAAACGCCTGCGCATTCCATATCGTAAAGCACGCGGACGAGAGGCAATTCTACCTCGTTATAAAGGGTAGCCATTCCCTCCTCTTCGCACTTTTGATAAAGCTTGCCGTATGCGGCAAAAAGCTGCGTTGCGGCAACGCTTTCTTTGATATCGTAGGCGGTAAGTACTTCTTCTACCGATTCGGCTTTGCCTGAAAAATCCGCCAGGTATTTTATGAGAGAAAAATCGTACAGTTT
>JAFOHH010000238.1 GCA_017421905.1 Clostridia bacterium | reverse complement strand
TTTTCCGCCGAGGCTAAAATGGTGGGGAGCACGCTTTGCGGAGCGGAAAAAAGTAAAAGGACAAGGGAAAGACAAAATAAGACGAAAAACAAAACGTTCATACCGCATTTTACGCGCGGATGCAAAAAAGTATGTAAAAAAATGGCAAAGAGTGTAAAAAAGCAGAAAAGTGTGGGAAAAAGGCGAGCAAAAAAGCCGTTTGCCGCCTAAAACGGTTTACTTTTTACCGATTTTGCGGTATACTATGCGATAGAGTGTTTCCCCGATAGGGGAAAACGAAGGAATTACGAAAAATTTTGCGCAATAAGCGCACGCACTTTGGAGGACCTATGAAACCGAAGTATTATATCACAACCCCCATTTATTATCCCAGCGGCGATTGGCATCTCGGCCACTGCTATACCACCACGGTATGCGATGCGTTTGCTCGCTTTAACCGCATGAAGGGCAAGGACGTATTCTTTTTAACGGGTACGGACGAGCACGGTCAAAAAATCGCACAAAAGGCGGCGGAAGCAGGCATGCAACCCAAGCCGTTTATCGACGGACTTGTAGATAAACTGAAAGAAATTTGGAAACTGATGGATATTTCCTACGATAAATTTATTCGTACCACGGACGAAGAGCACGTGTTAAGCGTACAAAAAATCTTTGAAAAGCTGTACGAAAAAGGGGAAATTTATAAATCGGAATACGAGGGTTGGTATTGCACCCCGTGCGAAAGTTTTTGGACGGAATCGCAACTCGTAGACGGTAAATGCCCCGATTGCGGCAGAGAAGTTACGAGAGAAAAGGAAGAAAGCTACTTCTTCCGCCTTTCCAAGTACACCGACCGCATTTTAAAGCTTTACGAAGAAAATCCCGAGTTCTTGCAGCCCAAGTCCCGCGTAAACGAAATGGTAAACAACTTCTTAAAGCCCGGGCTTAGCGATCTTTGCGTTTCGCGTACCTCTTTCGATTGGGGTATTCCCGTATCCTTTGATAAAAAGCACGTCGTATACGTTTGGATCGACGCGCTTACCAACTATATTTCCGCGCTTGGCTACGGCGGAGAGGACACTTCGCTTTTCGATCGCTACTGGCCTGCCGACGTACATATGACGGCAAAGGAAATTATCCGTTTCCACGCCATCATTTGGCCGGCAATTTTAATGGCGCTCGATTTGCCCCTTCCCAAGCAGGTTTACGGCCACGGCTGGCTGCTGATCGGCGGCGATAAAATGAGCAAGAGCAAAACGGATAAAATTAAAACGGAGCTCGTACATCCCAAGGCGCTTTGCGACCGCTACGGCAGCGACGCCGTGCGCTATTTCCTCCTGCGCGAAATTCCCTTTGGCAGCGACGGCGTGTATACGAACGAGGCTCTTTTAAAACGAATCAACGCAGACCTTGCAAACGACCTTGGCAACCTTGCCAGCCGTACGCAAGCGATGATTACGCAATATTTTGGCGGAACGCTTCCCAAATTTGGCGAAACGGGCGCAGAGGATAGCGAACTGATTGCCGAATGCGAAGCTCTGTTTGGCAGAGTAGACGCGGCTATGACTGCTTTAAACGTTCCCGATGCGCTTACCGAAATTTTCAAGGTAGTACAGCGCGCCAACAAATACATCGACGAAACGATGCCTTGGGCGCTTGCTAAGGACGAAAGCAAAAAAGCCCGCCTTGCAACCGTTTTATATAACTTGGCGGAAACCATTCGCCTCGTAGCGGTTATGCTCAAGCCCTATCTTACCAAGTCGCCCGACGTTATTTTAGATAGCCTCGGCATCGACCCCGCAACGGTAACCGATTTCAGTTCCGCACACTTCGGCGTGTTGGCGGCCGGCTCTACCGTAAAAAAGACCGCGCCCCTTTTCCCGCGTATCGACATCAATAAAGAGCTTGCCGACGTAGAAAAGACGGTGCTTGCCGAAAAGGCCGCTAAAAAGGCAAACGAAAAGGCAAAAACGCACGAAAGAAAGCAAAAACCCGAAATTACCATTGACGATTTTGATAAAGTACAGTTAAAAGTAGCGCTCGTTCTTGCTGCGGAAAAAGTGGAAAAATCCGACCGCCTGCTTAAAATCCGCGTAAGACTGGGCGATGAAGAACGCACCGTCGTTTCGGGCATTCAAAAAAATTACGCACCCGAATACCTCGTTGGCAAAAAGGTGGTTATGGTAACCAACTTAAAGCCCGTAAAACTGCGCGGCATTGAAAGCCAAGGTATGATCGTTTGCGCGGAAAACGAAGAAGGAAAGCTTGCCTTCCTTTCGCCGGAAACGGATATTGAAGACGGCTCGGAGATCTTTTAATGATTTTCGACTGCCATTGCCATTTATGCGACGAGCGCTATGCCGATAAGGCGGCGCTCGTTTTGGAATACGAAAAAGGAGGCGTGGGCGCTTGCATTAACGCCGCCTATAACCTTGCCTCCTGTTACGAGGGGGAGCGGCTCGCAAATGCCTTTCCTTCGGTATACTTTACGGTGGGCATTCATCCCGATAATCCCCAAAACGCTACCGAGGAAACTCTGCAAACCCTGCTTGCTCTTTCCCGCCACGAAAAGGCGGTTGCCATAGGGGAAATCGGGTTAGACTATCATTGGACGCCCTACGACGAGGCGCTGCAACAGCGCGCCTTTGCCGCGCAAATAGAGCTTGCGGCGGCGGCAAAACTGCCCTTTCAAGTCCACTCGCGCGATGCGGCGGCGGATACCGTTACAGTCCTCACCCAAAACAAAAGCAAATTTTCCGCCGCGCTTATGCATTGCTATTCGGGCAGCGTAGAAACGGCAAAGCAGTTGCTCGACCTCGGTATGTATTTTTCCTTTTCGGGAACGCTTACCTTTAAAAACGCGGCTCGCCTGCGCGAGGTGGCGAAATACCTCCCAGCCGATCGCATTTTAACCGAAACGGATAGCCCCTACCTCGCCCCCGAGCCCTTTCGGGGAAGGGAAAACCGCCCGCTTTACGTGAAACACGTGCTTGCCGCGCTTGCGGAAATTAGGGGAGAGGACGTGCAAAAAATGGAAGACGTGGTATGGCAAAACACGCTGACGCTCTTCCCCAAAATAAAGGAACGTTTATGAAACAAGGTACGAAATTCGTCTACGAGTTAGACGGAAATTTATACGTTAATTTAACCAACCGTTGCTCTAACGCTTGCACCTTTTGCGTGCGCAACGGCAAGGACGATTATTTCGGCCACGAACTGTGGCTGGAAAGAGAGCCTTCTGCCGAAGAGGTAATTCAACTAATCGGCGACCCCAAACGCTACCGCCAAATCGTATTTTGCGGTTTTGGCGAGCCTACCTATCGCCTGCCCCAGCTGGTGGAAATCGGCAAAGCGGTTAAGGCAAAGGGCGGCTACGTGCGCTTAAACACCAACGGGCAGGCAAGCCTTATTCACGGGCAAAACGTTGCGCCTTTGCTTTGCGGAGCGGTGGATTTTGTCAACGTCAGCATGAACGCCCAAACCCCTGCGGCATACCAAGCCGTTTGCAACTCCGTTTTTGGAGAAGACGCCTTTTTCGCCATGATCGATTTCGCAAAGGAAGTTAAAAAAGCAGGCATAGAAGTCTGCTTTTCCGTGGTAGACGTCATCGGTAAAGACGCCGTTTCCGCTTGCCGCACCCTTGCGGAACAAGCCGGCATTCCTCTCCGCGTTAGAGAATATATCGAGCCCTAAGCGGCGCGGCTGTTTTATCGGCGGCGAAAATGCGGTTTCATCCGCCTACTAGCCGCATCTAACGCAACCTGTAAACGCTACGCGCGCACGCGCACCCTATATTATATATGCGTATGCGCCCGTATTATATATACGCCCGTGCATATAGGCGGCGTTTTGTCCTGCCTAAAATTATGCAACGAAGCGTTTTATTCAACCCAAACGCAAGCCACCCTAAAAGGAGCGATATGGAAACCTTAAAAGAAACGCTGGTCCGCGAAAAATTTTCCTTTAAAAAGAAATTCGGACAAAACTTTATATCGGACGGAAACCTGCTTTCCGCCATCGCAGAAGACGCCGCCATTACGAAAGCGGATACCGTAATTGAAATCGGTTGCGGCGGCGGCACTCTCACCGCGGCCCTTTGCGAACGGGCAGGCAAGGTTATCGGTTACGAAATCGATAAAGACCTTATTCCCGTTTTAAACGCGCGCCTTGCAGATTACGATAACGTGGAGCTGCGCTTTCGCGACGTAATGCGCGATAGCCTTGCGC
The DNA here is from genome assembly GCA_017421905.1 of Clostridia bacterium. Lineage (GTDB taxonomy): Bacteria > Bacillota > Clostridia > Christensenellales > Borkfalkiaceae > SIG402. The sequence goes on along the minus strand of JAFOHH010000238.1, from coordinate 820 downwards.
AAATTGAAGAGGGGTTGGATAGCTACGTGGTGGTTGCCAATCTGCCTTACTATATTACCACGCCCGTTATTATGAAGTTCGTAGAAGAATCGGCAAAAATGCGCCGCATGGTGGTCATGGTGCAAGAGGAGGTTGCCGACCGCTTGGTTGCAAGCCCCGGGGCAGAGGCATACGGCAGTATTACTGCGGCAATTTCCGTGCGCGGCAGCGCAACCGTTACGCGCAAAGTGCCGAGAAAAATGTTTTATCCCGTGCCGGGGGTCGATTCTGCCGTGGTGCGCATCGATCTTACAACCGTTCTCGATCAGGCAATTGCCAAAAATTATCGCGCGGTGGTGCGTGCGGCATTTCTTTCTCGCCGCAAAACGCTGTGCAACAACCTCATGCAAACCTTTTCTTTAACGCGCGCGCAGGCGGAAGAGGTTTTAACCGAGGCGGGCATTCCGCTTATGTGTCGGGGCGAAACGCTTTCCTCGCAAGAATTTTTAACGCTTGCCGAAAAGCTTTTTCTGCAAAAACAATAAGGCGTAGCGTCTAATTTGTTACAAAAGCACAAGATATTGTGCTTTTTTTATTTCCAAAAAAAAATTTAAAAAAATTAGAAAAAACCTTGAAAAAACATTTGACAAAGGGAATGATATATGGTAGAATAAGCGAGCTGTCGTTGAAAGACGGCGGTCGCCGAACGGAGTTCGGTGCTCAGGAGTTTAAAAACTGAATAGAAGGAAATATCAAAATTCAAGGAAAAATAACAGCGATGTTATGTGAACGAGAATAAATGTTTCTGTCAATTTAACATTTGAGAAAAATGTACCAAGAA
>JAFOHH010000237.1 GCA_017421905.1 Clostridia bacterium | reverse complement strand
CGCTTTCCAGGTGGTTTACTTCTGCCGTTTTCTTTTCAGCAAGGCGCAATACGTAGTTTAGAAAATGGGAATAGGGGCAACGGAAATAGTTTTCTAAAGAGCTGGGAGAAACGGTGCTCGGCACAACCGAGCCGTGTACCACCTTGCCCTCTTTTTCTCCGTTCAGCGCCGCCGCAAGGCGGTATGCGCCGTCCTCTCCGCTAAGGCTATCTTGTTCTTGCAAGTAAGCGTAATAGCCGTTTTCCAGGTCAAACTCGTCCTTTTCGCCATCCATATAGCCGTAATAACCGGCAAAAAAGCTTTCCTCTGCGGCGGCTGGGGTGGCGTAAGCTTGGGCGGCTAAATCGTACTTTCCCTCTGCCGCGCGCAAGGCGGCTAAAGCCTCGTAATCGGTAAAGGTCGTTTCCTTTAAAGGCGTACCGTCTGTCGTCGTAAGGGCGTTTTTCACAAGGGTAATCAGTTCGGAGGGGCGTTGACTTTCCCCCTTGGCGTTTGCGGCGGGATAGGTAATAACCAACCGCTCGGTAAAGCAGCAAAGGGCTTCTACCGCTTCTTCAAAGGCGCGTTCGTTAATTTCCGAAATACGGGGGTCGATATTTACGCCGCGCGCTTCTAGCGTGCCCAGCTCCTTATCGCTTAAAAAGGCGGTATCCGAGGTTACGGCAGGCACGGAGGCGGTCATTCCCACCGCGAACAGGCGGCGCTTTAAGCCGGAAAGCATTTTTTCGGGCGGGGCAACGGTTACCTCGTCTATGGAGGTGGGAATTAAGTTCATTTCGTCTGCCTCTGCGCCGCTTTCCAGCGTTTCGGCAAACTCCTTTACGGTAAGGGTAACGTCGCCGAGAACGCGGTCTATTTCCGCCAACAGGCGTTTGAGGTGAAGGGGCGTTTGGCGGGTAAAGGAAGCAACGTCCGGGCGGCATTCGTCAAAGCCGGCGGCAAGGGCTTCGTTCCGCTCCCAAAGGGCGGTTTTTTGCACAAAGCGAAGGAGCGCCGCAACGTATTCGCGCGCCGTTGCCGTTTTGGAAAGGGGCTCGTAAAGGGCGCAAAATGCTTGGCGCACACCTTCCGCCCCCTCTTTTTCGGGCGCGGAGAAGGTGAATTCGGTAAAGAACCGATTGCCGATTACGCCAAACCGCTCTACGTAGTTGCGGAAGGCAGATACGTTTTCCCCTTCCGTAAAATAGGGGCTACCGACCACGGCAAACACGCGCTCTGCCGTAAGCCCGTGCGAAAATAGGGCGAGATAATCGGCAAGGTAGCGGTAGGCGGGGTGAGAGGATAGGGTGCGCTTTTCGTCGGCAAAAAAGGGCACGCCGTACTTTTGAAAGGCTGCCGCAAGCACGGGGCGATAAGCGGCGGTATCGGGCGCAATTACGCCCATTTCGCGGTAACGCACTCCCTTTCTTGCAAGGTCGGCAATGCGGCGCGCAACAAACTCTGCCTCCTCGCTTGGAGAGGATGTGGCAAGAATTCCCACGGCGTTCGTTGCCAGCTTTTTCTCCCCTTTATAGTTTTTAACAGAACCCAAAAGGGCGCGCAAATGCTCTG
>JAFOHH010000236.1 GCA_017421905.1 Clostridia bacterium | reverse complement strand
TTCTTGGTACATTTTTCTCAAATGTTAAATTGACAGAAACATTTATTCTCGTTCACATAACATCGCTGTTATTTTTCCTTGAATTTTGATATTTCCTTCTATTCAGTTTTTAAACTCCTGAGCACCGAACTCCGTTCGGCGGCCGCCGTCTTTCGTCGACAGCCTGCATATTCTAACATATATCATTCCCTTTGTCAAATGTTTTTTCAAGGTTTTTTTATTTTTTTTGAAAAATTTTTTAAAAGGATAAAAATTCATCTTTTTTCGGCAAAAATTATAGATTTTCTCTTAAAAAGTGTAAATTTACCACGTTTGCGGAGATTTTATAGGCAATTTCCCCTATTTTGTATGCGATAAAACGGCATTCACTATCCCTTGCGCGCGCACGCACATACGCATATATATTATATTGAAACGTTTTGTAAAAAGGTTACCTAAAAGAGGTTGGCGCAGCGAATTTATTCCTCCCCCCCATTCAATATAAAAAAGCCGCGCCCAAATTTTGAGCACGGCTTTTAGTTGTTTTATTGGATTGCGATTTTACCAAGCGGTGGGTACGCCGTTTACGTATCTCCAGCCGTCCGCAGTTTGCGTTTCGCTGTAATAGCGGATTTCCGCATTGGAAATATCTAAGGCAGAAGTGATAACGTAGCCTTCTTCTAAGCTGTTGGCAACGATGGAAATTTTTTCAAATTCTGCCTGTGTGCCGGCATAGAAGAGGTATTCGAGCTTGGGACAAGCGGAGAATGCTTCCAAGCCGAGCATGGTTACGTTTTTACCAAGGAGCGCCCATTCCAAATTTTCGCAACGGCGGAACACACTTTCTCTAATCGTCTTAATCGTTCCGGTGATGGAAACGGAGGTAAGACCGGAGCAATCGATAAACGTTCCGCGAGCATATTCGGTAACCTTGGAAGGAAGTGTTTCGTTTGTCATAGCATCACATTCGGCAAAGGCAAATCCCTCTACCGTTTTAATGCCCGCGCCAAAATTTACGGTGGTTAAAGCCGTACAACCACGGAACGTACCCCAGTTTAATTTGGTAAGAGAATCGGGTAAGGTAATTTCTGCAAGCGAGGTGCAATTCCAGAAAATATCGTCTGCCAAAACGGGGTAACTATCGGGGATGACGATTTCCGTTACGTTAGCACAATCTGCAAAGCAAGCCCATCCAAGCGTTGCTGCCTTTTGCGGCAGAACGATTTTCGTAAACGAAGTGCAGCCTGCGAATACGCGTTGCGTCATAGACGTAAGGGATTCGGGGAAGGTTACGTTGGAAAGCGAGGAGCAATCTTCAAACGCCGAGGTGGAAATAGAAATTAACCCTTCCGGCAAGGTAACGGAAGAAAGCGACGTGCAGTGATAGAAGGTATAGTCGCGGATTGCCGTAAGACCGGTGGGAAGATTAGCGTTTTGTAAGGAATAGCAGGAATCGAACGCGCTTGAGCCGATGCTGGTTACCTTTTCGGGGATTTCGATTTGCGGCAAGGAGGTACACATATAAAACGCAAACTGGCCGATTGATTCGAGCTTGGTGGAAAGCACGACCGAGGTAAGGTTGTTGCATTGGTTAAAGGTGCGTTCGGGCAGGGCGGTAATTTTTTGAGAGATGGTCGCCGATTGCAGATTTCTGCATTCTGCAAAAACGTAGTCGCCCATATCGCTAACAGTATCCGGAAGAATAACACTAGTAAGACCGGTGCCACGGAATGCACCCGCTTCAATAGCGCGAAGCGTTTCGGGAATGGTTACCGAGGTAAGCCCCGTGCTACCGTAAAAAGCATATTGTTGAATACGAGTCGTGGTTGCGGGGATTACGCTGTTTTTGCATCCGTTCATTAAAATATTTTTAGACGTCTGCATTAAGCAGTTGCCTTGCGAAGAATAGGTGCCGTTTTCTGCAGCAACGGTAATAGATTCCAGCTGGGGCGTGTTGGAAAACGCGCGGATACCGATAGAGGTTGTGCCCTTTCCGATAGAGAGCGTTTTTGCCGATACCGCGCCCTCGAACGCGCTGATGCCGATGGACGCGAGCGAATCGGGCAGGATGATTTCAGGCAAGGATTGGCAATCGTAAAAAGCAGACTCACCAATCGTCGTTAAACCGTCGTTAAAGGTGAAATTTACAAGCGATTGACAGAAGCTGAACGCTTTAACGCCGATTTTGATAAGCGTGGAAGGAACGTGAACGGTGGTAAGCGCCTTACAACCAAAGAAGGCGTTGGGATCGACATAAAGAATTCCTTCAGGAAGAATAATTTCGGTAAGAGTGGTTTGCGCGGCAAAGCAAAATTCGCCAACGGAAACGACGGGGCGGTTGTTCCAAACGGAAGGAGCAACGACCACCGTTTGATTGCCCGTATACGAATCGAGCACGTAGCCTGCCAAGGTGCGGTCGTAGGAAATTTTAAAATCCTCGCCGTATAAACGATATTTTGCGGTAAGGGTAACACCCTCTTCGTCTATATTCCAAACGGTAATTTGCTGATCGCCAACGTACCAGCCGAGGAAATATCCTTGCTCGCTCGTGGGGGTGGGGAGGTCTACTTCCGCTCCGTAAGTAACGGTTGCGGTTTCTTCTTCGCACGTGCCTTCTGCGCTATCCAAGGTAACCTCGTAGGTTTTTGCAGCGTAATGCGCGGTAAAGGAAAGGTTGCCCTCCGTACCGATTGCAATTTCATAATTTAAAACGGGTTCGGTTTCCCCTTCTGCCGTCCAACCGATAAAGTTGTAGCCCGTTTTTGCCGCAGGCGCGGAAAGAACGAGAGGCAGATCGCTTGCTTTGTAGGTTGCAGGGTTATTACCTTCGCCGTCTACGTAAGCAATTTGATACGATTCGCCGCTATCGGGCGTTTGGGTGGGTGTAACGGTGGGTTCTACCGTGGGTTCAACGGTAGGTTCTACCGTAGGTTCAACCGTGGGTTCTACGGTGGGTTCTACGGAAGGTTCAACCGTTTCTTCTACGGAAGGCGCAACGGTAGGCGCAACGCTGGGTGCAGCGGTAGGCGCAACCGATTGTTCTACCGAAGGAGTAGCGGTGGGCGCGGTGCTTTGCTCTACCGAAGTAGAGGGCGTA
>JAFOHH010000235.1 GCA_017421905.1 Clostridia bacterium | reverse complement strand
GTGCCGATGGAAACGACGGGCTTGCCGTTATATTTTTCGGGGATTACTACTTCAACGTCCGTACCGGCGTAGTCTACAACGGCCCAGCCGCCTTCTACCTCGGCAAAAGAAAGCCCTTCGGAAAAGGAGGGGCCTTTGGGCTTTTGGTTTTGACCGAGCAGCAAAATAAGCCCTACCGATATAGAAATTGCCGCAACCGCTACGAGCGCGATAATCGGAATAAATTTACGTTTCATAAAAAACTCCTTTGAGTGAAATTTCATTACCCGATAAGTATACCGATATCGGGCGCAAAAGTCAACGATTTTTTGAGAAAGAGCAAAGAAAAAGCCGTTTGCGGCGTATGGAGGCGCAACAAACGGCGGATTTTATGTAAAAACAAGCCAAAGGGGCTTTTGCCGTATTGCCGAACAGGCGAATCAATCCGCGTTTAAATCGAACAGCGTTTCGATAAGCGTGGTGGCAAACAGCCAATGCATATCGGGGTAGGGGTGGTTAATGCCGCCCGATAAAAACAGGGTGGTATCCACGCCGGCGCGTTCAAAGTTTTTCCACTTTTTGGTGCAATCGCAAATGGGAATATTACGCTTTCTCGCTTCGGCTCTGCCCGCCTCGATAACGCCGTCAAAGTGTCCGCTGGTCATAAAATCGGCGGTGAGAAGGGCAACCTCCATATTGTGGGGCTCGGTTGCGCCGCTGCGGTAGTAGTTGATGGTGTTGGGCGTCATATAAATGACTTCTGCGCCTGCATTTTTAATGGTATCGAAAATTTCGCCCAGCGTTTTTGCATAAACGGTGGCGGAGGTTTCCCCACCCCAAATATCGTTTAAGCCCAAATTTACAACGACGAGGTCGGGATGGTAGCGCAAAACGTCGCGCTCGATTCTGGAAAGAGCAACCTCGGTATTATTGCCGCCGATGCCTGCGTTTAGCACGTATGCGGGTACGGCGGGGTAAAGTCTACCGAGCAAATAACGAAACTTGGTAACGTAGCTTTCGTTGGTGTCGTTTTTGCAAAAACAGCCTTGCGTTACGCTGTCGCCTAAAAAGGCGATAACGGGCATTTCGGAGGCGTTTGCATCTTTGTTTCTTGCATTGAGTTTTTCAACAAAGCGGAATTTCATAGGATTCTCCTTTAGGGATTGTTTATTAATGAAAGGGCGACGAAGCGCGCTTTTTTATGGATTGCAAAAGAGGAATTTTTGCGCTATCTGTTGCGGTTTTTTCGTACCGTTTGCGCCTTTTTGTTACGATTTATAATAGTTAATCAAACAGCCGGCAAGCAAAATGGACTTTTCGTCGTCCGTTAAGGCGTCCATTTTTAAAAGAACGTCCTTTTCCTTTCCTCCGCTTAACAGCTTGGCAGGGAATTCCGTTTCCCCCTTCAAAATCTTTTCCTTTACGCCGGGAATCAGCAGGTAATCGCCCACCGCAAAGCCCGCTTTTTTGCAAAGGAAGGGGCACATTCCCCAGTTAATGAGGTTGTTGCGATAGCGCTTGGTGGCGTATTCTACGGCGATATTTGCCGCACCGCCCAAAACGCGTTGGCAGGAAGCGGCTTGCTCTCTTGCAGAGCCGTCGCCCGGCTTAATCGAGGCAACTGCGCTGCCGAAGGAAACGTCGGCAAGGAACGCACCGTTTCTTGCACAAAAACGCTCTAATTCGGGCGTACCGTGGGCTTGGAACAGCTCGGCCTCCTTTTGTGCGGCTTTGGCGTTTGCAACGTAAGCAGGGTCTTTTTTGGAAAGGGTAAATTCTGCCAGCTTTAAGGGGTTGGAGCGGTAAGACGAGGTGTCGCCCGAGGGGATTAAATCGTCGGTGGTGGTTACCGCGTCGGTTAAAGAGGAAACGATTTTAAGCAGCAGGTGCTTTTTCATGGGCTGTTGGGTGGGCCAGTCGGCAATGTTCGGCCCGTACACTAGGGGCGTTTCCGGCTGCGGATTGCCGTAGCCTTGGTATACGCGGCTATCGTAAATATTACTGCTAAACGCATAGCTTTTAATGCGTTTGTTAAAATCCGTTTGTTCGGTTGCGGGGGTGAGAATTCCACCGTTTGCAGCCGTTGCGGCAATGGAGCGCGCGTCCATTAGGGCAACAGCGGCAAGCTGTCCTTGGCCGGGCTTACTGCCCTCTCTCATTTCAAAGTTGCGCGTGGTGTGGCGGATGGAAAGTCCGTTGTTTGCAGGCACGTCGCCAGCGCCAAAGCAAGGACCGCAAAACGCCGTTTTGATAATTGCGCCCGATTCCATAAGCGAGGAAGCGTAGCCGTGGTCGGCAAGGCTTTTGTATACGGGCTGGGAAGAAGGATAAACGGAAAGCGAAAACGCACCGCTACCGATGCTTTTGCCCTTTAACATATTTGCCGCAATGGCAATATTTTCGTACATGCCGCCCGCACAGCCTGCAATTACGCCCTGCGAAACGTGCACGCGGCCCTGTTCGTCTACTTTATCGAGCAGGGAGAATTTGCCGCCCTTTAGCAGCTTTTCGCCCGTTTTTTCCGCCTCGCGCAAAATGTCCTTGGCGTTTGCCAAAAACTCGGTAATTTCGTACGCGTTAGAGGGGTGGAAGGGCACGGCGATCATAGGCTTAATTTCCGAAAGGTCAATTTCAATTGCCATATCGTAGTAAGCAAGGGGGGCAGGCTCTAACTTGCGGTAAGCGTTCTCCCTTCCGTGCAAAAGGTAGTATTCCTGCACCCTTTCGTCCGTTTGCCATATGGTGGAAAGGCAGGTCGTTTCGGTGGTCATTACGTCGATGCCGTTGCGGTAGTCCATAGAAAGGTTTTTAATGCCGCTCCCTACAAATTCCAGCACCTTATTTTTTACAAGTCCGCCGCTAAAGGTTGCGCGAATGAGTGCAAGAGCAACGTCCTGCGGGCCAACGCCCACTTGGGGCTTACCCTTTAGCATTACGCAAACCACTTCGGGGTAAGAAACGTCGTAAGTGCGCTTTAACAGCTGTTTTACAAGCTCGGGGCCGCCTTCGCCAATCGCCATCGTGCCAAGAGCGCCGTAACGGGTGTGGGAATCGCTACCCAAAATCATACCGCCGCAAAACGCCTTTCTTTCGCGCATGTATTGATGAATTACCGCCAGGTGAGCAGGCACGTAATCGCCGCCGTATTTTTGGGCGGCGGAAAGCCCGAACACGTGGTCGTCCTCGTTAATCGTTCCGCCAACGGCGCAAAGGCTGTTGTGGCAGTTGGTTAGGGTATAAGAAAGGGGAAACTCGGTAAGGCCGCTTGCCTTTGCCGTTTGAATAATCCCTACGTAGGTAATGTCGTGCGAGGCAATGGCGTCAAAGCGCAGCTGCAAGGTCTTTTCGCTTGCGGAAAGGTTGTGCGCCTGCAATAGAGAGTAGGCAATCGTGCCGCGATACGCGTTTTCTATCGCCTCGTCGGTTAAAGGCAACAGGCTTTTTAAGCGGGGCTTTACGTCGGCACGGGCGGCAATTAGCTTTCCGCCGACGAGATACGCACCGTTTTTTAGTATTTTCATGGTTCTCTCCTAACGCCGCCAAAGGGGGTTGAGGGAAAGATTTTCCCTTTCCCACTAGGCAAAGGCGGCAAATAAAAAATCGTTTCCTCCATTATACTTTAATTTTCCTGATTTTTCAATAGAAAAACGCAATTTTTTCCTTAAAAAAAACGAAAGGGGGCATAAAAAATTGTTATAGGCGATTGAATTTTATAAAAAAGGGTGATATAATAGAGGCGGAATAAAAAAGGAGCGACGAATATGAAAAAATCGTACAAAATGCAAAAGCCCACGTGGCTTACGGTTGCGGTGTGCTGCTCGGCGCTGGCACTTATTATCGGGGCGGCGGCAAACGCTTGGCGGCTAACCTTTTGGCAGGATCTTACCGCGCAAAACCGCATCATCGTGCCGATCCTGTGCGTGGCCTTTTCCCTGCTTGCCGTTATTGCCATAACCTTTGCCTTTTTTGCGCGGTACACGGTAACGGGCAGCGTGCTTTCCGTTTGGTACGGTACGTGGCGTTGCAAATTAAACGTTTTAGCCGTTACCGAGGCGGTTCAATACCAAAAAAGCAAACGCCTAGCCTTGTTTTTTGGCGAAGAATATTTTTTAATTGCTATTTCCGAAACGCAGTTCAGCGAGTTTTTAGACGACCTGCGCGCAGGCGGCGGAACGTTTACTTGCTCTATCGATTACGAAGACGGCTTACAGTAAGCACCGCACCTCCCCCATAAGCATTTTTGGTAAGAAGAAGCCTCCCTTTGATAAGGGAGGCGTTTTATTTTAAGTTTTTCTTTTTGGGGAAAAGAAGAGCTGAGAAGAAGGACAAGAAGAGGATAAAAGAAAAGGCGCCCCTGTGTAAGGGGAGCTGTCAACGCAGTTGACTGAGGGGTTGTTGAAAAAGGAGTTCGTAGAAAAACAGAGATTTACAATCCTTCCGTCACGACAAGCCGTGCCACCTCCCTTTGCGCAAGGGAGGCTTGGGGCGTTGCGTTTGAAAGGCTTTTCGTTCAAGGTTTTTCGCTCCGCTTTAGAATGACAAAAGGGCGGCGACAAAG
>JAFOHH010000234.1 GCA_017421905.1 Clostridia bacterium | reverse complement strand
GTTTGGTATGGGAAAAACCGTGCCAAGCGAACAAGCCGAAAGGATATGATGAAAGAAGAATTTTGCTTTTTATGCAAAAAATACCATCGTTTATTTCATTTTTTCATTTTTTGTAAACATTTTTTATACATTTTGAGCCGTATTCACAAAAAAATGCAAATTTGTTTAATTTTTTTTTAGAAACCTATTGAAATTCTCGCTTTCACATATTATAATAGTGTCAAAGGAATTCACCGAAGGAGGACTTTCCATGAAAGACTATTTAGCAAATGAAATCCGCAATATTGCGATTATAGGACATAGCGGCGAAGGAAAAACTTCTCTTACCGAAGCGTTACTTTATAACGCAAAGGCAATTGACCGCATTGGTAAAACGGCGGACGGCAACACCGTTTCCGACTACGACCGTGAAGAAATTCAACGTAAAATTTCCGTGGCTCTTTCCGTGTGCCATTTAGAATCGGACGGGGTTAAAATTAACCTGATAGACGTACCCGGCTTCCCCGACTTTGGCGGTGAACAAACGGCGGCGCTTGCAGTTTGCGGCAGCGTGCTGATTGTTGCAGATGCAAACGGTTCGCTTTCCGTTGGTACGGAACGCGCCCTTTACTACGTGAGAGAGCATAAAATTCCTGCAATCGTCTTTTTAAACGGCGTAGATAAAGAAAACAGCAATTATATGGCTACGGTAGACGCGTTACGCACCATTCTTCCCAGCGCAATTGCTCCTATTCAAATTCCCATTACCGAAAACGGCAAAATGCAAGGTTATATTAGCTTGATGAGCGGAAACAGCTACGAGTTTGTGGAAGGCGGCAGAAAGAAGATTGATATGCCCGCAGGCATGCAAGACAGTTACGACCAGCTGTTTGCGGAAATGACCGAGGTTGCTGCCTCTGCCGACGACGAATTGATGGAAAAATACTTTGAAAACGGCACGCTGGAACGCGAAGAGGTTGTTGCCGGCGTTAAAAAGGGTCTTAAGGAAGGTACGGCTATCCCCGTGCTTGCAGGTAGCGCGCTATATAACCGCGGCGTTATTAACCTTTTAGAAAACCTCGTTAGACTTGCGCCCTCCGCAGCGGACAGAAGTATTTTATGCGTGGACGACGCAAAAGTTACCGCGCAAGTATTCCAAACCATTGCAGACCCCTTTATCGGTAGACTTTCCATTATGAAGGTAAAGAGCGGCGTGTTAAAATCGGGCATGACGCTTACCGACCTTGCTACGGGCAAGACGGAAAAAATCGGTGCGCTTTCCTTCCCCCAAGGGAAAAAGCAAATACCCGCAACCGAAGCGCACGCAGGCGACATCGTTGCCGTTGCCAAGCTTACTAGCGTTAAAACGGGTGGTACGCTTGCAGAAGACGCTAACGAAACGCCCTTCCCCGCGTTTGAATATCCTGCATCCAACTACCGCGTGGCAGTTACCGCTAACCGCGGCGAAGAAGATAAGGTATTCCAAGGACTTTCTCGCCTAGCCGAAGAAAACCCCACCCTTATTATTACCAAAGAGCCCACGGGCGAAACTGTGCTTGCCGCAACGGGCGATATTGCCGCAGACGTTACGCTTGGCAAGCTGAAAAACAAATTTGGCGTTACGGCTACGACGGCTCTCCCCATTATCCCCTACCGTGAAAGCATCCGTAAAAAGGCAGAAGCGCGCGGTAAGCATAAAAAGCAAACGGGCGGCCACGGACAATACGGCGACGCTGCGCTCCGCTTTGAACCCACCGATGCGGAATTTGAGTTCTGCGATTGCGTAGTAGGTGGCGCTGTGCCCAAGTCTTACATCCCCGCAGTTGAAAAGGGCTTGATTGAATGTATGAAAAAAGGCGTGCTTGCAGGCTATCCCGTTACGGGCGTAAAAGCAACGCTGTACGACGGATCTTACCACGACGTAGACTCCTCCGAACTTGCATTCCAGCTGGCGGCATCCATTGCGTATAAAGAAGCAATGCCCAAGGCAGCACCCGTTTTAATGGAACCCTTCTATACCTTCTACATTCGCGTACCCGGAGAATTCCTTGGCGACGTTATGGGCGATATGAATCGCCGCCGCGGCAGAATTTTGGGTATGACGATGCAAGGCACGGAGCAAGAGGTTACGGCGGAAGCTCCCCTTGCCGAAATGCAAAAATATGCGGTTGATTTGCGCGCTATGACGCAGGGCCGCGGCAGTTACACGATGGAATTCGTAAGATACGAAGACGTGCCTGCAACCGAAACGGCAAAAATTGTTGCCGCTGCAAACAAAAACTAATAATAAAACGAAAAAGGCGGATGCAACCGAGTTGCATCCGCCTTTCCTTTTCCTAAAACTCTTTTGCTATGCGAAGGTTTAGCCTTCTACATAGTAGCAGTTAGAGCAGGACGTGGGAGGAAAGGTATCGCCTTCGTTTAAATAAACGGAGTTTACCTCTCTCCCTTCCTTATTCAGGACTTTGTAGTTGCCCGTTTTGGGCGCAGTTTCACCACTACGATATTTCATAGTTTTTCGCCTCCTTTTTAATTTGGCAATTACAGTATGGGCGAAAATTTTACACTTTATACCCTTTTATAGCCTTTTTTTGTGAAGGCGTTTGGTCTGCGCCCGTTTTGCCGCGAGAAAAGCTATTCTACCGTAACCGATTTGGCAAGGTTTCTCGGTCGGTCAGGATTATAACCGCGGCAAAGCGCCGTGTGATAGGCGATAAGCTGTAAGGGAACGCTTGCAACGATGGGCATCATTTCGGGCGGGGCGCTGGGGAGGAGAAACACCTTATCTGCGCCGCTTTCTTCTAGCAAATCGCCAAACGGGGTGAGGATTGCCGTTTCTGCGCCGCGGCAGGACACCTCGTGCACGGCGTTCATCGTTTTTTTTGCAAGAAAGCCTTGGGTAGATAAAGCAATTACAAACACGCCCTTTTCCACAAGGGCGAGCGTGCCGTGTTTTAGTTCGCCTGCGGCGTAGCCCTCGGAAAACAAATAGGAAATTTCCTTCAGCTTTAAGCTGCCTTCCATAGAAAGAGCGTAATCGAGGTCGCGCCCCAAAAAGAACACGCCCTTTGCGCGCGAAAGTTTAGCGGCAAGCGCGGCGATTTCCCCTTCCGTTTCCGCGGCTCTGCGGCACAAATCGCCTAGGGTGTCGAGTGGTAAATTTTTCCCCGACAGGGCGCAAGCAAACAGTAAAAAAGCGGTAAGCTGTACGGTAAAGCTTTTGGTTGCCGCAACGCCGATTTCCACCCCTGCCTGCGTTACGAACGTGTGGTTTACCTGGCGGGAAAGGGAGGATTCTTTCGTGTTTGTAACGGCAAAAACGGTAGCGCCGCGGCTTTTTAGCATTTCTACCGTGGCAAGCGTATCTGCCGTTTCGCCGCTTTGCGAAACGGAGATATACACCGTGTGCTCCGTAACGGCGGGGTTGCGATAACGCAGCTCGGAGGAAAGCTCTGCCTCGGCGGGGAGGTTGCAGAGGCGTTCGAACAAATATTTGCCGTATACCGCTGCGTGATACGCCGTGCCGCAGCCGAAAAATACCGCTCGCTTTGCGCCCTGTAAGGCGGCTAAAATTGCCGATTGCTCCTGCGCGGTAAAGGCGCGCACCGTTTCGGTTACGGCGAGGGGGACTTGGGCAATTTCCTTGCGCATAAAGTGCGAGCAGCCTTGCGTTTCCGCTTGTTCCGCAGGCGCGGAAAGGCTAATAAAGTGGGGGTTAATTTCTTCTTTCCCCCGAAAAAAACGAGCCGATTGCGGCGAAACGAGAGCAAAATCGCCATCGGAAAGCGAAACGACCGAGCGCGTAT
>JAFOHH010000028.1 GCA_017421905.1 Clostridia bacterium | reverse complement strand
GAGCGCAGAGCCCCTATGGAGACGGGCATGCGGCGGAGCGGATCGGAGATGCCCTTGAAAAATACTTTTCCTGCTTTTAAATCTTGAATTGACGGGTGCGTTTTTTTGTGCTATAATATAAAGGATTTTGAAAAAAGAGGAACGTTCTTCCTCGAAAGAAAGCGAAAAGGGCGACGAATAATTTGACCGAAAAGGAAAAACCGACGCGTAATTTGCCAAGCACCGAAATAATTTACCCTTCAACCGAAAAGAAAAAGGCGAACCTAATTAGCAGGTTCGCCTTATTTTTTATTTGTAAATAGTGGCGGCTCAAAAAGGGTTAAGAAAGGAAATGGCATTTATTCCGCTTGCTTTTGCGCCTTTTCCCGTTCGCGCTGGTTTTTGCTGAACACGCAGCCGCAATAATCCTGCCGATATAGCTCGTAAGTGCGGGAAAGCTCTATCGATTGCAGATATCCGCCCTTTTTTTTGAAATCGGACGGCAAAAAGGCAACGTCCCATTTTTCCCCCACCGTTTGCCCGATTTGGTTAAGAAGGGGGGCAGATTTTAAGGGGCTGACGGAAAGCGTGCTACAAAACCAGTCGTAACCGCCCTCCTTTGCCGCCTGCGCCGTTTTTGCAAGGCGCAACGAAAAGCATTCCTTGCAACGCGCGCCGCGCTCCGGCTCGTCTTCCAAGCCCTTGGCGGCGGCCGTAAACGCTTCGCCCTCGTATTCGCAATCTAAAAAGGATACGCCTAATTGCTTTATCAGGCGCAGCTGCTCGGCTTTGCGCTTTTCGTATTCTTCCCTAGGGGAAATGTTGGGGTTATAATAAAACACCGTAATATCAAACGCCTGCGCGAGATAGGTAATAACGTAAGAAGAGCAAGGCGCGCAGCAGCTGTGTAGCAACAGCTTGGGACGAATATCTTTTACCCGTTGCATAATTTTTTCACATTGTAACGAAAAATTTTCCACAGCGCACCTCCTTACGTGGCTACGGCTATTGTACGGAAAAGAAGGAAAAATGTCAAGGAATTTGCCACCCCTTACCCAAAAAGGCAAAAACAGCACTTGATAACTCAATTACTCCTTGATAAGCCAAACAGTCCTTGCCTCACGCAATGATAAGGCTTTTCTTAAATCCTCCTCGCAACAAAGGCGGGCACAAATGCGCCCGCCTGTTCGTTATCCAAAATAAATTGTTTGCTAAAAGCGTAGCCGTTTGGCTTGCGCGTTAGACAAGGTAGGACTGCATACAAAGTTCGCCTTTTGCGTTATACCAAACGATTATTGCTCTCGCCGATTGGCAGCCCGAGGATACCACGGTAAACGCCGCGTAATTATCGTACCACAGGTAGTATTTGCCGCCGTATTCGTAGGTATAAACGCCGCCGCCTGCAAGCGTCATACCGTTAAACCACTTAATTTGCTCGGTTAAAACCTCGCCCTCCATCGGCGCTTTATACCAGCTGGTGCAAAGACCGACTTTAGAGAGGTCCAACGCACGGAGCGTTATGCCCGAAATCTCCTTACTTTCGCCCGAATAGATAAAGTTATCGTAAATAGATTTGGTAATTTCGTACACTCTACCCGTTCCGTTAAAGGAATCCACTCCGACGAAAGTAACCTGCGCCACGGCTGCCGCCTCCACGTGACAATTAAAGTTGGAAGAGCCCTGCGTTCCGTCCGGTTTATTCCAAACGATGCCCGTTACCGCGCTACTTGTCCACCCGCCATCCGGATCGGAGAAGGGAAGGAAGTTTGCCAGCCACATAAAATAGCAATCACCCACCTTTTTCACGTAGTGCTGTTGATGGAAGACGGTGTTTTCCCACGTTTTAAAGGGATATAGCGTGCCGCCGAGGTTAAAGAACACCTGCGAGCCATCGATATATTCCCATCCTCCAGCAAGGGTGTATTTCTGACGGGGCAATTCGTCGTAAACGTTTTTACTGATGGCAAAAATATTGCCCGTGGTGCGGTAATCTGCAGTAAGATAGGAAATAACGTTATCCTCCGTAACGGCGTAAGCGGCAACAAGCTCCTCGTCCGTCCAGCCGTTTTTATACGTTTGCGTTACCTCGGGGAGCTCGCCTTGCTCGGGATCGTCGCCCTCGGGAGGAGTTACCGCTCCACTTTCGGGAGGAAGTGCGGGAGATAGGGGCGTTTTACCCTTTTCTTCGTATGCAATAAAGAAGGTTTGCATATTAACGCCGCCTACCGCGTTATACCAAACGAGGAGCGCACGCGGGGTTTGACAGCCCGACGAAGCCCAAGGATAATTTACGGCGTTTTGCAACCACAAGTAATACGTCGTTCCGTCCGTAGTAGCGTAAGCCTTTGCCCCCGTTTGCGTATTTAAAAATACGGTGGAGGCAACTGTATTTTGACCTTCCATAGGCGCTTTATACCAATCGGAGTACACGCCGATTTTACTGCCGTCGATTTCGTACCAAAGCTTGCCATCTTGTGCAAGAACGTTTTGTGTGTATATAAAACTGTTAAACATTCCTTCGGTAACGGTGTAAACCTTGCCCGTACCGGTCTCGTCTACGCCCTGTAGGAACATTTGGCGTTTATCGTCGTGTTCTACTTCAAGCCCACCCGTTACGCTGCCTTGTCCGCCGCTTTGCTTATCCCAACTAAAAATGGAAACGGTGGAGTTCGTCCACTCGCCGTCGGGATCGGAGAAGGGCAGGAAGTTTGCCAGCCACATAAAATAACAATCACCTATCTTTTTTACGTAATGCTGTTGATGGAACACGCCGTTTGCCCAAGTGGAGAAGGGATATACCGTACCTGCAATGGTTACGAAAATGTGAGAGGAATCTACGTATTCCCAGCCGCCTGTAAGGGTGTAATTCTAGCGATAAAGCTCGGTGTACATCTCTTCGCTAATGGCGTAAATAACACCGGTAGAACGATAGTCCACGCAAAGATATTGCATTTCCTTTTCTTTTAAAGCGGAGTACGCAATCACCAGCTCCTCGTCCGT
>JAFOHH010000233.1 GCA_017421905.1 Clostridia bacterium | reverse complement strand
GTCTGTTGCAACCACCGAACACATAATCACCGATAGAAGTAAGGCCGCCCCCAATGGTAACGCTCCTTAGGCTGGAACAATTATAGAACGCCTTATTGCCGATAGAAGTAACGCTATCGGGTATAACAATGCTTGTTAGTCTATAACAATCATAGAATGCATGATTGCCGATAGAAGTAAGGCCGCCCCCAATGGTAACGCTCGTTAGGCTGGTGCAATTAGAGAACGCAAACTTATCGATAGAAGAAACACTATCGGGGATCGCAACGCTCGTTAGGCTGATGTTGTCGGCAAACGCATACTCGCCGATAGAGGAAACGTTATTCCCCAAGGTAACGCTCGTTAGGGCGGGGCAATCGAAAAACGCCCATTTACCGATAGAAATTACGCTGTCGGGAATGGTAACGCTTGTTAAAACGGGGCAAGAACGAAAGGCGTAGTTGCCGATAGAAGTAACGCCATTGCCTATGGTAATGCTCGCAAGTCCGGAGCAGTGATCAAATGCATATTCGCCGATCGTGGTAACGCTATCGGGAAAGGTAATGCCCGTTAGTCTGTTGCAGCCGAAAAACGCATAATTGCCGATTATGGCAACGCCGCTCCCTAAGGTTATGTCGGTTAGGTTTTGGCAATCGGAAAACGCAAGTTTTCCAATCGAGGTTACGCTGTTTGGAATTTCCAAATTTATTAGGTTTTTGCATTGATAAAACGCGCTATCGCCAATTGCAGTTAACCCGTTTGAAATTTCCACTTGCGTTAAGCTGGAACATTCCGCAAACGCTACGTCGCTAATAGCTTTCACGTTGCTGGGAATTTTGATATCGATTAGTTTAAAACATCCGTAAAAAGCACACTTTCCGATGGTAGTTAAACTTTTCGGAATCTCTATTTTCGTTAGATTTACACAGTTTATAAACGCAAAGTCTCCAATAGAGGTTAGCTTTTTCGGAAGCCCTATTGTCGTTAAGCCAGCGCAATCGCCAAACGCCCCCTCTCCTATGGAAACAATACTGGTGGGAATGAATATGTTTTTTAGTTTTTGACATCCAGAAAACGCACCGTCTCCAATCGCCGTTACAGGCTTTCCATTATGCGTGGTGGGAATTACAATTTTCGTATCCGTGCACGTGCCGACGTCGCTCACGGAATAAGACTTGCCATCTTCGTTCAAGGTGTATTCTAACCCTTGCGAAACGGAAATAGCGCCCGTATAGCAAGCGGACAGGTTGCACGCTAGCGCAAGCAAGGAAATACAAAACAGCGCGGCAAGTATTTTTTTCATAACTCTTCACCCAAAAATTACAAATCGTTTTTTGCAAGGTCTTGCAGGGTTTCCCGTTTTACGGCAGGGTAGTCCGTGCCGCCTTTTACCATAACCACGGGTGGGCGGGGCAAGCGGTTGTAGTTGGATGCCATAGAATAGTTATACGCACCCGTCGTCAGCACGCAAATTTTATCGCCGCGTTTCACGTCGGCAGGGAGGGGTACGTTTTCCTGCAAAATATCGCCGCTTTCG
Organism: Clostridia bacterium; assembly: GCA_017421905.1. Taxonomy (GTDB): domain Bacteria; phylum Bacillota; class Clostridia; order Christensenellales; family Borkfalkiaceae; genus SIG402. The sequence continues at coordinate 8,028 of JAFOHH010000233.1, read as the reverse complement.
CAGCATCTGCCCACAACCGAGCAAACCATATCGCGCGGCGCGGATAAATTATTTACGGGCAGAACGGTATAAGAAGAGCCGTACAGCGCAAAACGGGGATTGTCCGTCATACCGCCGTCTACCGAAACGTAGTTTTTATAGCCTTCAATTTTCTTTACTGCGCCCACGGTATATACGGTAATGCCGCTATCGGCAACGATGCTTCTGCCCGGTTCTAAACAAAGGGTGGGGAGGGAAAGACCAAGAGCGGCGCATTCTTCCTTAACGGCGCGCGCTACAATGCGTACGTTTTCGGCAATTTTTAGAGCGGGATCGCTAGCCGTATAGCGTACGCCAAAACCGCCGCCAAGGTCTAAAATCTCGGTAACGTATGCGTATTTTTGGTACATTTGCGCCATAAACGCCGTCATAATTTGCACCGTTTGCAAATATACGTCGGGCTCGAACACTTGCGAGCCAACGTGGCAATGCAAGCCTACCAGGGTAACGCTTGGGGTGGAAAGGGCAAGCTTTATCACAGCTTCTGCCTTACCCGTTTCTATGGGGCAACCGAATTTAGAATCTACCTTGCCCGTAGCAACTGCGGCGTAGGTGTGGGGATCGATGCCCGGCGTAATGCGGAGGAGAACCTTTTGGGTGACCCCCTTTTCTTTGGCAATGCGGCTAATGGCAAGTAGCTCCTCTTCGCCGTCAATAACGAAATAGCCAATTCCTGCCTCTATTGCGTAGGCGATATCCTCGTCCGTTTTGTTGTTAGAGTGGAAAAAGGCGTTGCCAAGATCAAAGCCCGCCGCCTTGCAGGTATAAATTTCCCCGCAGGAAACGACGTCTGCGCCCAAGCCTTCTTCCTTTATAATGCGGTAAATTTGCTTAAAAGAACAAGCTTTGGAGGCATACAAAATCTTACAGCTTTTTCCAAATTCCGCTTGCAGGGCGGTAAGATACTCTTTGCAGCGTGCGCGGATGCGATCTTCGTCCATCAAATATAAGGGCGTGCCGTATTTTTGGGCAAGCGCGGATACGTTTGCGCCGCCAAACACGAGTGCGTCGTTTTCAGCGGTTAAGTTTTCTGCAATAAAATCTTTGTTCATACGTCACCTATGCGCCTTGGGCGTTATGGTTTTTAGCGGGGCTTTTTCCGCTTGTATTTTTTATTTCCGCGGCAGGGCGGAAAAGCAGGCGCGCGCCTTTTCTTTCAAAAAAGCGCGCTACGATGGTTAAATTATAGGTAGTGCGCCAGCAGCTCTTCTTCGGAAAGGGGAGAAAGGTCTGCGGGGGAAACGTGCAGTACGGTTTTTGCGCCGTAATCGCCGCGCGCGTTCATTTTGCAAACGGCGTGGGCGTAGGCAAGCAGTACGCTTGCGGTAAATTCGGGGTTGGAATCGAGCTTTAACGAATATTCAATTACGTGTGCATGCTCGCCGCTTGTTCCCGTATTGCCCGTGCGGATAACCGAGCCGCCGTGGGGCATACCGCCGTGGTTTTGTTTCAATTCTTCGGCGGAAATAAAGGTAACGGTGGTATCGTAATCGGCAAAATAGTGGGGCATGGTAACGATTTGACGTTCGATTTCAGCTTTATCCGCACCCTCTTTCGCTACGACGTAGCACTCTCTTTTATGCTTTTGGCGTGCGGTAAGCGTGGGATTTTCGCCCATACGTACTGCCGTAAGTGCGTTTTCTACGGGGACGGTGTACTGTCTTGCATCTAAAACGCCTTCTATGCGGCGAATCGCGTCGGAGTGGCCTTGGCTTACGCCCCTTCCCCAAAAGGTATAGTCGGTGCCTTGGGGTAAAATTGCGCCCGATAGCACGCGCAGCACGGAAAACATGCCGGGGTCCCAGCCTGCGGAAATCAGCGCGGTGGTATTTGCCGCCTTTGCCGCAGCGTTTACCGCTGCAAAATGCTCGGGAATTTTAGCGTGGGTATCAAAGCTGTCTACAACGGAAAAGCGAGAAGCAAGCGCAGGGGTCATTTGGGGGAGATCGGTTGCGCTGCCGCCGCAAATAATTACTACGTCTATTTCTTTTTGAAAGCGGTCAATTTCGTCCGCGCGGTATACGGGCGCACCGCAGGTGGTAACGGTTTCGGGCGCACGGCGGGTAAAAACGCCCGTTATGGTAACGGAATCGTCGTGCATGGCGGCGCATTCTACGCCTTTTCCCAAATTGCCGTATCCGTAAATTGCAATTTTCATAATGTTCGTTCCTTAACAGTTAAATTAAATCGGACATGGTATATAGTCCTGCGGGTTTGCCGATGAGCCATTTTGCAGCGGCAAGTGCGCCCTCTGCAAACAGCGCGCGGCTATACGCTTCGTGCTTTAAGGTGATGGATTGCGAGCCTGCGTGTACAATGACCTCGTGCTCTCCCACAATGTTGCCCATGCGGAGAGAATGGATGCCGATTTCGCTCGGGGTACGCTTACAAATGCCCGATCTGCCGCAATGCTCTACGCATTCGGGGCGCACGCTCTTTATTGCGTTTGCCAGCATTAGAGCGGTGCCGCTGGGTGCGTCTATTTTACGGCTATGATGTTTTTCTACAATTTCAATTTCCGAATTAGGAAATGCCGCCGCCGTTTTTTTAGCAAGCTCGGCAAGCAGGGCAACGCCAAGTGCGTAATTCGCCGCAAAAAATACGGGAATTTCCTTTGCCGCCGCCTCGATATACGCGCGCTCCTCTTCCGTTTGCCCCGTGGTTGCGATAACGAGGGGGAGGCGATTGCGCTTGGCGAAATCTACCAAGTCTACCGTTGCCGCGTGGTGGGAAAAATCGATAACGCAGCCTGCAAGGCGGGTGGAAAGATAAGCGTCTGCCTCTAAAAAGGTTTTCGCCGTGGGAACGGGGCAAGTGGGGTCGGGCTTTACGTCGATACCTATCGTGATGGCTGCGCCCGTTTTTTCTGCGGCGGTCATCACTTCCTTTCCCATAAATCCGTTAATTCCCGAAAGAACGATATTCATACGATGCTCCTTTGCGGCGGTTGCCGCTACTCTTTCGCGCAGGGCGAAACAGGTAAATAAGGGGGATTATTGCAAATAAATAAGGGGGATTATTGCAAAGCTATGCCTTGCTCTACCATAAGGGCAAGCAGCTTTTCTTCGTTTGCTTTTTCCATAGAGGTAAGGGGCAGGCGCAATACGTTTTCGCCGTAACCCATTGCGGCGGTTGCCGCTTTTACGGGGATGGGGTTTACCTCGCAGAAAAGTTGGTTGATTAAAGGCAGGTAGCGCAGTTGCATGGCAAGCGCACCCTTTACGTCGCCTTCAAAATACTTTTTGCACATTAAAGAGGTTTCTTTAGGCAGTACGTTGGAAAGCACGGAAATAACGCCCTTTCCGCCCAGCGATAATACGGGGATAATTTGGTCGTCGTTGCCCGAATAAATGGCAAAATCTTCGCCGCAAAGGCGTGCAATTTCCGCAATTTGAGAAACGTTTCCGCTTGCTTCTTTTACGCCCACGATGTTAGGGTGCTTGGCAAGCTCCGCGCAGGAGGCAGGCGTTAAGTTACAGCCCGTGCGGGAGGGAACGTTATATAATATGCAGGGCTTTGTGGAGGCGTTTGCAATAGCGGTAAACGACTCGATAAGTCCGCGCTGCGTGGCTTTATTATAATAAGGGGTAACGAGGAGCATGGCGTCCGCGCCGATTTCACACGCAAAGCGAGTTAAATCGATAGCGTAGGCAATATCGTTAGAACCCGTGCCGGCAATAACGGGCACTCTTCCCGCAACCGTATCCACGCAAAACTTCATTGCATCGCGGTGTTCTTTGTCCGAAAGGGTAGAGCCTTCGCCCGTCGTTCCTACCGAAACGATGGCGTCGATGCCCTCCGCAATTTGCCATTCGATAAGTCGTTTAAAAGCCTCGTAATCAATTTCTCCCTTTTTGTTCATGGGGGTAACGATGGCGGTTGCCGCGCCGGTAAATACCGTGTTTTTCATAATTATTCTCCTTGGCATATTGTACGTAACGAAAAAAGAGATAGCCGTTTCCACCAGCGGAAAGGACCACCTCTTCAAAATTAAAGCGCACGTATGCGTTTAAAGCGAAATAGGATAGCACTCCGCCGCAAGGCGACAGCAGGGCGGATATTTTCCGAACTGCCAGCCGAATGCTTGCCCAAACGCATCCGCTTCGGCACTCGTTCCTTTCGCGCGTAGCTTCGGGCAGCCGGCTATTAGCCAAAACGCGTTACTTTTAACAGAGCGCACCTCTATCTAAATTTGAATTTATCCTATCATACTTTGCATAAAATGTCAACGTATTTGCCGCAATATTTGCAAAATTTGTGCGAAAAGGCGTAAAATTCGGGCGAAAAAAAGGATTTTTTCTTCTTTTTTACGGTTGAAAATTTTTGCGCTCTGTGATATAATAAAAACCGCTTGAGAAAATGAATTTTCTTCTATTTTTAAAGGGCTGCCAGTTTTGGCAGGCGTTAAGGAGAGAGATATGATAAAAACGGTATTATTCGATTTAGACGGAACGCTCCTTCCCATGGATTTAGACGTGTTTGTAAAAAGCTACTTCGGCGGCTTGGGTAAAAAAATGGCGCGGCACGGCTACGACCCCGAGCAACTGATCGGTGCAATTTGGCAAGGAACGATGGCGGTAATAAAAAACGACGGATCTTCCACTAACGAGGCATTGTTTTGGGAAAAAGCCTCCGCTATTTTAGGGGAAAAGGTTTTAAAAGACGCCCCCTTATTTGAGGAGTTTTATAAAAACGACTTTCCAAAGGTGCAAGCCGTTTGCGGCTTTTCGCCCCTTGCGGCACGCGCGGTGGAGATTTTAAAGCAAAAGGGCATTGCCGCCGTGCTTGCCACAAACCCCGTTTTTCCCGCAATTGCAACGCATAGCCGTGCAGGCTGGGCAGGCTTAAACGTAGAAGATTTCATCCATATTACCACGATGGAAAATAGCCGCTTTTGCAAGCCCTCGCACGCGTATTATTCGGAAATTTTATCGGCAATCGGGGCAAAGCCCGAGGAGTGCCTTATGGTGGGCAACGACGTATCGGAGGATATGGTTGCAGAGCAGCTTGGCATGCAGGTGTTTTTGTTGACCGACTGCCTGATTAATAAAAACGGCGAGGATATTTCTCGCTATCCGCACGGCGGATTTGAAGAGCTGATTGCCACCCTTTCCGCCCTGTAAGGGGAACTTTTAAAGCGGCTTATGCCAAGGCGAAAGATGCGCCGCAAAGGGTTACCTATAACAAAAAATATGCGGCTTGGAGCAACTGCTCCAAGCCGCTTTTTTCGGCAAAATGTTGGATTTTTAAGCATACGGTATGCCTAAAACGTGTTATTCTTGTAAAAAAGAAAGGGTTTTTTGTGATTTTTTAAGCGCACGGAACAGAGGATATCCCAGACCGTACACAAACGCCGTTTGCGTTATAAAAATGGAAAATACGTTTAGGAAAAACGCGCTTTCTCCGCCGGCAAACAGCCAAACGATGGGCAAAAACAGGGCGTTTAACGTTACGGGAAAGGAAAGGGCAATTAGCGGCCTTTTTTTGCAAACGTACGTTAAAACGGCGGCAATTAGGGTGGTTAAGCTGCCAAAAATAACGTCTAAAATCCCAAAGGGGGAAAGTAGATTTGCAATCAAACAGCCAACGGCAAGCCCGGGGATTGCGTCAAAAAAGAGCAAGGGTAGCGCCGTTAATGCTTCTGCCGGGCGCAGTTGAATGGGCCCGAAGGCAAAGGGCGCGGTTGCGAGCGTAAGCGCGCAGTACATCGCCGCAACGATAGCCGCGCGGCAAAGGCGTTTTGGGGTAAAAAGTTTCATGAGTATCACCTCGGTTTTTTTTGGGAAGTGTTTGCCGAGAACCTTCCGTTGGCGGTATTATACCACGCCCTCTTATAAAAAAGCAACCGTTTTATCACCCTTTATACGCTCTTTTTTAAGGTGCGAAAAAAGGATTGCGGCAAATTAGCTGCGCGTGTTTTTCAGGGCAGAAAAAAAGGATTGCGACAACCGCCGCAATCCTTTTCTGTTTTTGCTCCGTGCAAGCCGTTAATGCGTTCGGCGTAACGGATTGTACATAATAAGATAGAAAATGGTCCAAAGTCCCGCAAGGCCAACAATGGCGTAAATCACGCGGGAAAGCATAGAGCCTGCGCCGCCCGTAACAAAGCCTACGAGGTCAAAGCCGAACAGCCCAATCAAAAACCAGTTGATTGCGCCTACGATAACTAAAATCAGCGCGATTAAAGACGTAACTTTCATGAAAATACCCTCCTTTACTCATAGTTTCTCCCCCAAAGGGGAAATTATGCGTGAGGAGGGAAAATTATGCGGAAGAGGGGAAAGTTTTTCGTTTGCGCTTTGTAAAAAGAAAAAACCGATTTTCCCGGCAAGGAGAAATCGGTTTTCAAACAAAACGAAAGGGTGTTTGCAATCCCCAAAAGGAGAAATCGGTTTTCAAACAAAACGAAAGGGTATTTGCAATCGCAAAGCGGCGGCTATTCCTTTATTTGCTCGATGAGGAGGTAGTCAAACTCTACCGTATCCATAAAATCGGAGGGGCGAAAGCGCACGTGATGAAAGCGCTCGAAGGTTTTTTTGTGCGTTTCCAAAACGACGGGCGTTTCAATATCTAAAAGACCGCAACAATCGGTTAGATACACGAAAAATCGGTCGCTATCGTATTTTTCCACCGCCATATACGTTTCTTGGCGGATGATATGGTGGTTTTTTACCGTTTTTGCCCAAAGTTTTACCATAAGTTTTGTTTCCTCACAGGGGCATTGTAGCAAAAACGGAGCGGCTTGTCAATTTTTTTAGGGAAAAGAAAGCAAAAAAGCCGTAAAATCGCTTGCTTTCTACGCGCGCGGGGGACGAATTAAGTTGACAAGCGGCGGAAAAAGCAGTATAATAAGCGGTAGTATGCTGCGAGGAGAATTTTTTCTTGTCGGCGGCAAAAAAATAAAGAAAATAAACCGAGAGAGGTTATAAAAATGGAAGTTATTTTAACTGCAAAAGGCGTAAAAGAACTGGAAGCAAGACTTGTTGAACTCAAAACCGTAAAGCGTGCGGAAGTTACCGAAAAAATTAAGGTAGCCCGCTCCTTTGGCGACCTTTCGGAAAACGCAGAATACGATGCTGCGAAAGACGAACAGGCAATGATCGAAGGCGAAATTTTAGAAATTGAGCAAAAGCTGAAACACGCTAAAATTATCGACGAAACGCAAACGGCAGGCGTTGTGCACCTCGGCAGCAAAATTAAGCTGTACGACGTAGCTTACGACGAAAGCATCGAATATACCTTGGTCGGCACGTCCGAAGCAGATCCCAGAAAGCATTTAATCAGCAACGAATCCCCCATGGGTAAAGCCCTTCTCGGCAAAAAGGCGGGCGAAACGGTAGACGTTGCTTGCCCCGCAGGCGTTACCAAAGTAAAAATTCTTGAGGTGGAATAATTTTATGGCAGAAGAAACTAAGGTTCTTGCCCAAGAGGAAGAACAAGATTTAAACGAAATTTTACGCGTGAGAAGGGAAAAGCTTGCCGCACTTTGCGAGGCGGGCGAAAACCCCTACGAAAAAGCGCGCTTTGATCGTACCCACCTCGCTACCGAGGTTTTGGAAAATTACGAAGCGTTAGAAGGCAGCGAGGTTACCCTTGCCGGCAGACTGATGTCCCGCCGCATTATGGGTAAGGCAGCCTTTGCGCACGTGCTCGACGGCAGCGGTCTTATTCAAATGTACCTCCGCATCGACGAGCTGGGCGAAAGCTTTCAAAAGTTTAAGGAATTCGATATCGGCGATATCGTAGGCTTTACGGGCAAGGTTTTCAAAACCCGTACGGGAGAAACCTCCGTTCACCTTTCGGCAATCCGGGAAGCATACGGCGGCTATCCCATCTGCGGCAGCATGGGACTGACGGAACGGGGGCTGAAAGTTCTGGAATTGCTGGAATATCAGGGAATTCCGGAAGAAAACTGAGAAAAACGAAACGAATTGTACGCAGGGTGCTGACAGAAAAACACGCAGTACGCACAAAAATGCAAAAAATGTG
>JAFOHH010000232.1 GCA_017421905.1 Clostridia bacterium | reverse complement strand
TGCCGATTTTGCTATTAACTTTTCGTTTTCAAAGTGTTAAAATAATAAAAAGAGGCTTACTCTTTCTATATAAAAGCCTATTACGTCTAACTAGCAAAAATATAAGATAAAAGGAGAATTCAGATGAAAAAATTGATGCTTATGCTAACGGCGATATGTTTATCGCTCGTCGTTTGCTTTGCAGTGGGCTGCGGCGGTAAAAAGCCTGCCCCCACCACAACCCCCAGCGTAGAGCAATCGGTTCTGCCGAGCGTTGCGCCTTCTACCGCTCCCTCGGTAGAGCAGAGCGTTGCGCCCACCGTAGTTCCTACGGTCGAACCCACCGTTGAGCCTACGGTAGAACCCTCCGTTGAACCCACGGTTGAGCCTACGGTAGAACCCACCGTTGAACCCACGGTTGAGCCTACGGTAGAACCTACCGTTACTCCTTCTACGGAAAAAACCATTTGGGATATGGATGAAAGCGAGCTTTCCGAATGGCTCGCCACTATCTTTACCGATAAAGAAGTGGTTTACGACGGCGACGCGCACTCCATCGAGCCTAACTTCCCCGAGGACGTTGCAGACGAATTATACTACGAATATCCCGATGGCGAAATTTTCATTGAAGCAAACGACGAAGGTCACGAGGTTACCGTTCTCGTTTACGTTGGCGACTACGAAATTTACGCAACGGCATATCTATATATTTATAAGGCCGATCCCGTTTGGGTGGGCGACGAAACGCAAACCTTTACGGCAGACGGTTCTGCACACAGACTTATCGTTTCGGTAAATAACGAAGAACAAAAAATTGTCGGCAACGACGGTTGGTCGTCTGTTGGCACGTACGAGGTTACCCTTACCGTTTCCGAAAGTGCAAACTATAAAGCGGCAGAAAAAACCTTTACCGTTGTAATTGAAGGTCTTACCGACGAGGAGGCTATCCCCGTATTTGCTAACGAAGACGGCACGCCTTATAGCGGCGCAGGCCTCACGGCAGAAGATCCCCTCACGTTTAACCTGGCATCTAAAATGTTGCCTATAAGCATTAAGGCAATGTCTAACACGGCGGTAGAAGGCTATACCCCCGAAGATATTACCGACAAAATTTATATCAGCGTTATGGTAGATTCCACGGCAGACTACGTTGTTCCGATGACGGGCGTTTTAATGTCCTCCCTTGCGGAAGAAGGTTCGGAATACAGATGGGGCATCGGCGGTTATTATACCGTAACCCTTTGGGTTGTCAACGAAATTTACGGCGGCTACCGTGCGGAAATCGAATTAAAAGTAAAGGTTGTCCTTGGCGACGATATCGATCAGTCCAACCGCTTTACGATGGGCGATTTGAACGGACCGGAATCCTTTACCGTCGTTAGCGACAGCGACTTTGATAAAGCCATTGCCGCAGGCAATACCGATTACTGGATGGGTTGGAACTTGCCCGCTTTAAATAAAGCAGGTAAGGTTGCTTACGATCCCAATATGTCCTACTATTTCGACGGAACGGGCTCTATTGCCATCCGCGGTGCGGGCAACGGTAATCTCGTTAAGTGGTATTATTTGCAAGGCGGTTTAAACTACACCTTTACCGTAAAAATGCTTGCCAGCGAAGATTATTCCGCTGTGGCAACGGCATACCCCTCCATTACCCTTGCAGACTGCATTAACGGCGGTAACGTTGCAAACGACAAAACGGACTGTGTGGTTTCGGGCGTTGGCCTTGCAGCTAACATTCCCACGCACGAATGGAAAACGCTAACCTTTAGCTTTACTACCGAGCACGACGGCTATTATAACGTATTTATTAAAACCAACGGTATGAGCGACGGCACGCTTTGGTTTGACGAGTTTGCCGTATACGTAACCGGCTCGGAAGTAGAAGAAAAATCCTACTGGACGTGGGACGAATATTCGCAAATTATCGCAAAGGACGAAAACGTAGTCGTTGGTACGGATTACCTTTACCAAGCAACTACGGAAGTAGAAAACGTTTCCTTTACCTATTATATTGACGGTAGCTTCGATGCAGTCGATACCTGCCTCCTTCCCTTTGGCGATCACGAGGTAAAAATCGTTGCCCATAAGGACGGCATTGAAAACGACTACGAAAGAACCGTTTACGTTTCGGTAGTAGACGAAAACGCCGCCAAAACGGTAGTTCGCTTCTACGACGGCGAGCAAGAGCTAAGCGACATCGCAATTGACGCCGTTTGCGGCCAAAAGGTAACCCTTCCCCAGGAATATGAAAAGGATGGCTATAAGCTTAGCGGTTGGGAGGTCGTAACCGTTACGGACGGCGTAGAAACCAAAGAGGTTTGCGGCCGTGGCGCAGAAATCCGCGTGGCGGAAAACACCACCGTTACTGCCGTTTGGGACGAAATTATTTACTCCAACACGATGACCATTCCCGAATATTATCAGGAAGAAGGCGCAAACAACTTTAAAGCATGGGTTGGCGGCTTAAAGCTGGACTGGGTAGAAGATAGCTACCTTGCAGACGGCTCCGGCGCACTCGCATACAAATATAATTACGATAACCCCGGCGACGCATCCGGTCAACATCGTTCCGAATTTACCGCAGTACGCGGCGTAACCTACTACATCGGTTTCTGGTACAAAACGTTAGATTTTGCCTCTATGGGCGGCTCGTTTGGTGGCGGCGGTTACATCTTAACCTCTACGGGCGCAGAAGCCGAAGGCGGCGGTCATAGCTTTACCCTGAAAAATGCAGGCGGCGTAAACGATGGAATTTGGATTAACTTCCAAATTAAATGGACTGCCCCCGCAACGGATACCTATTACCTGTGGTGGAAGATGCACGGCTTTAAGAAGGGCGACGTTTATTTCGATCACCTCTACTGCATTGCAGAAGATAAGTACGCCGAATACTCCGTAACCGCTTGGACTACCGAAATGGCGGCACTTGCCACGGCAGAAAACGCTTCTTACACGCTGGAAGGCGGCGCGGCAGAGGCAACCTACCTCGGCGCAGCTTGTGAAGATGCAGGGGTAACCATTTCTTACCTCCTCCCCGACGAAACCGAATATCGCATGGAAGCGCCCACCTTTGCTCCCGGCGTACACACCTTTAAGGTTGTGTTCCATAAGGATGGCTATATCGATTACGAAAAGGAAGTAACCGTAACCGTTATCGATGCAAACGCAAGCCGCTATACGGCAACCTTCACCTACGACGGTTCTGCGATTGTCGATCCCGTTGTGGACGTAGAAAACACGGTAATTCAATTACCCGAAGCTCCCGATCTTTCCGTTATGAAGGAATTCCGCTACTGGTACGTAGTCATTCCCGCAACCGAAGAGGGCGCAGAGGATACCATCGTCGAGTACAGCGTTGGCGATGAATATATTTTAAAGGGCGACGTAGAGTTTATCGCTTACTATCGCGAAAGAAGTACGGAAAACCTGTATGCAAACGGCGCGTTTGCAGAGCTTGGCACTTGGGGCGGTTGGAACCAAAACAAATACCTCTCCTTCGAGTCCGAAGCTTCTCACACCGACGACGGCACGGGTAGCGCAGCGTTTACTTACTACGGCGACGGCACGAACATCACCAACGGTAACGGCTACGTTTCCTTCAATCTCGTCAGCGGCGTAAAATATACCCTGTCCGTATGGTTTAAAAACGAAGGTTTCGTCCGCGGACCTTCGCCTGCAATCAATGCGCGTTTCAAATTTAACAACTTCAGCGCCGATAATAGCACCGGCACAATTGCAAACTTTGATTTCTCTTTACAAGAAGACACCGACTGGTATAACTGGTTCTACGAATTTACCGCAACCGAAAGCGGCACGTACTACTTAATTATCAAGCTGAACAGCTTAAAAGCCGGCAGACTTTTGGTGGACGATATCGAACTAAAGGAAGTTATCCCTGCAGATCCTTACGCTAACCAAATTACCAACGGCGCGTTTAAGTCGCTTGGCACTTGGACGGGTTGGAACTCGGACAAATATATTTCCTTTGACCAAACCACCACGCATACCGAAGACGGCACGGGTAGCGCAAAATTTACCTACTATGGCGACGGCACGAATACCACTAACGGTAATTCGGTTATGGCTTTTGAACTGGAAGCAGGCGTAACGTACGATATTTCCCTTTGGTGCAAAACGGAAAAGTTACTAACGGCACCCGGTTTTGCGGGCGGCGTACTCTTCCGTAACGATACCAATGCCGATAGCAGCGTTGGCGTTATTAAAAACCTTTTAGAATTGAAAGGCATTGGCACAAGCGACTGGACGCAAGTCACCTGCCAATACACGCCTACCGCTTCCGGCACGTACTATATTATGGTAAAGATGAACGCTCTTTCCAGCGGCTCCTTGTGGCTGGACGATTTCAGCGTTTGCCGCGCGAGAGTTGCAGAATAACATAAACTTCACTTTGGGCAATCTTAGCTCGTAAGGGGGATAAGAAAACCCTATAAGGGGCATTAAATTGTAATACCTCTCCCACTATTTAGCGGCGGCGCATTTTGCGCCGCCGCTATTCATTGCTATTATTTCTGTCGGTCGTAGCATTTTGCGCCGCCGCTATTTATGACCTTACAGGCAGGCGTTTTCAAAACTCTAAACGGCTGCCTGCTTTTCTTTCGTTGACAAACGCCGCCGTTTATGGTATGCTTGCAAGGTAAGGGGATATTTCCCCCAAGGAAGATATATGGAACAAAAACCCACTCAAACGCCCAACCTAAACCAAACGTCTGCTCCGCAAACCCCTGCCGAGCTTAAAGCCCCTGCCGCTCAACCCTACTCCCTTACCGATAAGGAGAAAAAGGAGGCGGAGCAAAAGCGCAAAGCTCGCTTAGCAGCCAAGGCGTATCGCGACCGTTACTTTGCCTATTACGACGACGTAAAAACCAAAATTAAAGAAGACTGGTAGTAGAAAACCGGTAATTTTTCCGCCTCCCTTTGGGAGGCCTTCTTTTTATAGAAAAAACACATAACGTAATAGAAAAATTCCATATAAAAAAATAGAAAAAGGATTGCGAACGGTAAAATTTCGTGGTACAATAGAAAAAAGAAAAATTTCTCCTTTTAGGAGAAGGCTTTTTAAAAACTATCATGAGGGAAAAGAAAAATGCTTATCACCTTAAAAAATCCTCGCAACAAGCAGTTGGAGGTTTCCAGAGATTCTGCCGCAAACCGTCGCCTTCTTATTTCCAGAAAGCGCGTTCTCGTAGATTTTGCGGACCAAGCACAGCTTTCGCAATTTACCGCGGGGGAAAACGTAACCGCGCTTAAGCCCTTTGCTTTGGCGGAAAACGACATCGTAACCGTTGGCAAGGTTGGCCTCCGCGTAGAAGCAACCACCCCCACGCGCGAAAATAAAACGGTAGTATTTACCCCCAAAAAACCGCTCGATTTATCCGAAACGCCCGCCATTATGTTTGCTTACGGCACGTACGACGGCCCGTTCGATTCGCAATACTTCCGCGATATGGCGGAAAATAAAATTTCGCAAGGTGCGCCCGATCCGCTTCTTCTTTCTAACAGCTACTTAATTGCTACGGTATACAGCGGCAAAAAAAGCGAAACGCGCACGGTATACCTCAACGCATACGGCTATAATTTGGTATATTTCAACTTTGCAGGCTGCCCCCTTATGGGCAAGGTAGACCGCGTAGAGTTTACCCTGCGTGCCGAAGAGGACGCCCCCGGCTGGCAAGGCGTTATGAAGTTTGATACCATCTTCGTAGGCAAGGTGGTAGACTTTGGCTTAAACGGCGGCGGTATGGAAACGGAATTCGGCGTGGAAAATGGTACGGTAAAGCACGAAAACGGCGTACTGACCTACTCCTTCCAAAAGGGCTCTTCGCTTACCCTCCCCACCCTAAAAGAGGCAGGGGAAACCATTTGGAATACCGAACTCGCCATTAAAAACACCCTGTATCTTCGCATAAAATCGGCAAGCGGAAAGGCAAGCTTTAAGGTGTACTTTACCACGGCGGAAAGCCCCGAGTGGAGCGAGGATAAATGCAAGGCGTTTGCCTTTGACGGACTTACTAAAGCGCAAACGGTATATTGCAACCTTTCCGATCTCCCCACGGCAACGGGCAAGCTCACTTGGATGAAAATCGTTCCCGACGGCGAAGATACCTATCAAATTTATAAAATTTCCTTTGAAGAAGAAGATAAAATCGAGCCCTACGGCGGCGAAATTACGGCGTGCACGGCCGATAAAGCGGCGCAAACCATTACCCTTTGCGGCACGCTTGCAAAGGCTGCCGAATCGGTGGAAATTTACCGCATCTTCCCCCATATTTTAGAAGAAAAGATTGAGGATTTAGAACACCTTGCTACCGCCACGGTAAAGGACGGCAAATTTACGGCAAGCTTTTCTTGGAAGGCGAAAAAGGGCACGCTCCTTTCTTCGCAATTCCTTGCCGTTGCAAAGTATAGCGATGGAACGTGGCTCAAATTCTCCCCGCGCGCTACGGTACAAAACTGGCGCGACCTCATTGAAAACCCCTACCATTTCGATCTCCCCGCAAGAGAAGTAAAGGTAACCGACGCGCCCTACAACGCTGCGGCGGACGGCTATACCGACGATACGAAGGTTATTCAAAAGGCAATTGACGATATCGCGGCGCAGGGCGGCGGCAAGGTAATCGTTCCCGGCGACGATTCCTTCTACGGCAAGCGTTACCGCGTTACGCGCTTGTATTTGCGCTCTAACGTAGAACTGCATTTAGAAGAAGGCGCAATTTTGTGGGAAAGCGACGACCTTTACCACTACGACGACGTTCCCGCCTTTGGCCACAATGCGGCGGTTACTGGCATTAACTGGGCGGCAAATAGCCGCAACGGCAACTGGCCTTTAATTTACGCCTTCCGCGAAAGCAATATTAAGCTTACCGGTAAGGGTACCATTCGCCATTGGGACCAAGCCTCCATTTCGCCCGACGGACATTTCCGCTTTATCGGCGATAACGTTTGCGTTGGCTGTCAGGACCGTGCGCACGTTACCCCCATCGGCTTTAGCGATTGCGACAATTACGAAATTTCCGATATCACCATGATCCGCAGCAGCGCGGCGCACATCGTTGTAAAAAGCAGTAAAAACGGTTTAATTGCCAACGTTTTGGCAGACCATTGCAAATGCACGGGCGCAGACGGCATTTGGCCCAGCGGCGGCAAAAACATTTTGGTTGCCTTTGCTCGCTTTAACATCAACGACGACGGTATCGCCCTCGGCGCAACGTACAGCGACCCGCGCGATTATTTCTGGATGCCTGCAAAGCCCGGCTTTAACCGCCGCGCCTCTATCGAAAACCTCACCGTAGAGCACAGCTATTTCTATACCTTCTACTGGACGGGAAGAGCCATGTCCTTCTGCGTTTGGGGCACGAACGACCCCGTTTTATCCCGTCAGGCTATTCGCAAAATTACGGTA
>JAFOHH010000231.1 GCA_017421905.1 Clostridia bacterium | reverse complement strand
TCGTTAAAAACGAGCTGGGCGGAACGTCTACCATCGGCTTTAAAAGCTGCGACCAAGGCAGAGAAAAATTCCAAGGCGCATCGCTCGATTTCGTTTGGTTTGACGAAGAGCCGCCCAAGGATATCTACGACGAATGCAAAATGCGCGTGTTGGATAGAAGAGGGGATATTTTCGGCACGATGACGCCCCTAAAAGGGCTTACCTTCGTGTACGACGAAATTTACTTAAACGAGCGGGGCGACCAAGAGGTGTGGTACGAATTTATGGAGTGGGCGGATAACCCCTTTCTTTCCAAAAAGGAAGTGGAGGCCTACACCAAAAGCCTTTCAAGCAATCAGCTGGAAAGCCGCCGCTACGGCAGGTTTACCGAGGGTAGCGGCCCCGTGTACGGCGAATTTGACGAAAACGTGCACGTTATCGACCCCTTTCCCATCCCGCCCGACTGGCAGGATTGCGTTTCCATAGACCCCGGCCTGCATAACCCCCTTTCCGCGCACTTTTACGCCGTAGATTACGACGGAAACGTATACGTGGTTGCAGAGCATTTCGAGGCGGAGAAAAACGTGGATTATCACGCCGCAAAAATATCGGAAATTGCCCATACGCTTGGCTGGAAACGCGACGCAAAGGGGCGTGTGGAGGCGTATATCGATTCGGCGGCAGGCCAGCATACGCTAAACGGCGCAAAGTCCGTTTGCGAGCTGTTTTACGATTGCGGCATTGCGGTAAACGCCAACGTCAATAAGGATTTATTTTCGGGCATTGCGCAGGTAAAACGCTACTTAAAGGAGGGCAAGCTTTTCATTTTTAAAAATTGCCCCAACCTGATACGGGAATTAAAGGCCTACCGCTGGCAGGAGGGCGACCGCCCGAGAAAGGAGGACGACCACGCCTTAGACGAGCTGCGCTATTATTTAATGACCAAGCCCAAAAAAACCTTCCGCCCCGAGCTGCCTGCCGCCATTCGCGAAAAGGAACGCCTTATTCGCCTCAACGCCCGTCGCCGCAGGAATTTTTCTTAAAGGGTGCTTTCGCCGTGCTGGGCGTGGGGGTCGGGCTTAAAGGAGGACTTTGTGGAGGATACCACGCAACGGGTGTACGATGCCTTGCGGCGCAAAGCCTTGGGGGAAACCCTGTGCGAAACGCAAGAGGAGTACGCCTTTGAAGAGGGAGAAGAGGTGCTGAAAAAGCGCAAAATCGTAACCAAACAAATTTCCCCCGATCTTGCCGCTATGCGGTTTTTACTGGAAAGCGGCACGGAAGACCTTACCGCTTTAACGGACGGAGAGCTTTTCGCCCTGCAAAGGGAGCTGGAAGAGCTTTGCATGCGCCAAATAGAGGAAAGAATGCTTTCCGCAAGGGGAAACGAGGGGCACCGCCCACCTAAAACAACGTAAATAAGGGCAAACGCCCACCCAAAAAACAACGTAAATAAGGGCAACGCCCACTAAAACAACGGAAACGAGGGGCAAATAGCCGCCTCAAATAAAAAACGCGGCGCAGCTTTTCGCGCCATGCAAGGAGAGAATATGACAGAAAATCAACAAATTGCTCGGCAAAACGCCGAGCTGGTGCAAGAGGTTACCGCCGACTTTTTAGCTAGGCAACAAAGCCGCCGCGCTTTAGAGCTGAAATGGCAATTATGCCAAAATTACTTGGCGGGCAATCAGTACGTAGACGTAACGCCCCGTCAGACGGTAGAGGAAACGGAAAAGCCCTACGGTTGGAGCTTTCGCGGCGTATACAACAATATTGCGCCCGTAATCGAAAGCCGTCTTGCCAAGCTTTCACGCGTGCGCCCCAAGCTTATCGTTCGCCCCGCCACGGACGAGGAATCCGATTTGCGCAGCGCGGAGCTCGCCTCTAATTTGCTTGCCGCCACGGCAGACCGCATTTGCCTTTCGGACGTGGTAGAGCGCGCCACCGTGCTTTCCGAAACGTACGGTACGGCGTTTTATCAAATTTTATGGAATCCGCGTACGGGGAAAACGGTGGGCATTGCCGACGGGAAATCGGTAAAGGAGGGCGACGTAGCCGTGCTTGCCCTTTCGCCCTTTGAAATTTATCCCGATAGCTTAACAGCAGAATCGCTTGCCGAGGTAAAGAGCTTAATTCACGCCAAGGCCGTTTCGGTGGAAACCATCGCTCAGCAGTACGGTAAAAAGGTGGAGGGCAAAGGGGTAGACGTATACACGCTTACCGATGCAACCCTTGCCTTGCAGGGCGAAAAGCGCAAGGAAGAGGAAGGGAAAGTGCTTTTAATCGAGCGGTACGAACGGGAAAGCGAGGCTTATCCCAACGGCAGGCTCGTCGTCGTTGCGGGGGATACGCTACTGTACAGCGGCGACCTTCCCTACGAAAACGGCGAGGACGGACAAAGGGATTTCCCCTTCGTGCGGCAAACGGCGCTCCTGTACGCAGGCAACTTTTTCGGCACGTCGATGATCGAGCGGCTCATTCCGTTGCAGCGCGCTTATAACGCGGTAAAAAACCGCAAGCACGAGCTTTTAAACCGCCTGGCAAACGGCGTTTTAACGGTGGAGGACGGCTCGGTAGATACCGACGATTTGCTGGAAGACGGACTTGCGCCCGGCAAGGTGGTGGTATACCGCCAAGGCTCTAATCCGCCCGCCTTTTTAGCGGGGGAAAGCTTTCCTAAAGCCTTTGCCGAGGAGGAAGAACGCCTCGCCGCGGAGTTTATGCAAATTAGCGGCGTTTCGGAAATTAGCCGCAACTCGCAAACGCCCCTCAGGGTAACCAGCGGTACGGCCCTGCAGCTTTTAATCGAGCAGGAGGAAAACCGTATTTCCATGACGGCAGATGCCGAAAAACGCGC
>JAFOHH010000230.1 GCA_017421905.1 Clostridia bacterium | reverse complement strand
TTGATACAGTTCCACCCTTAATGTTAAAAGCTCAACAACTATTCCACTATTGAGGAAAGGATTATTGTTCGTTTTGGGTTTGCAAGCGGTCTTCTACCAGTTTTGCGGCAAAGGCTACGGCACGAGAGCAGGGGCGGCCGGTGCGGTCGCCATCTACAATGCCGACGTCCTTTAACATTTCGCGGCAAACGATAGAGCCGAACTGCGCCTCGAACTTTTGGCAAGCAGAACGAACGATATCGTAGGTGTGCATTTTTGCATCCGTATCTTTGGGGTTGGAATAGCCAAAAAGGCGGCTTAGCACGTAGGTCATACCCGAAACCGCGCCGCAAACCTCGCGCATGCGAGAAAATCCGCCGCCAAAACCGCTGACGGTGGTAGCGAGCGTTTGCTCGTCTTCTTCAAACAAATCGGAAAAAGCAAGCACTACGGCTTGGGCACAGTTGTAGCCCTCGTTAAAGAGGGCGGCTGCACGTTCTTCCCTACCCATATTACGCCTTGCCTACCGAACCAAAGAGGCGCATTTTGGTAAGCGTAGCTTGCTTAACGGCTTCTTCCATATCTGCTTTTGCGGCGAGATAGCTTTTACCTTCGGAAACGGCGGTTTTCATAGCGTTTTCTGCCGCTACGGTAAGGTCGGTAAAGATATTTACCTTGGAAATGCCGCATTCGATTGCCTTTTTAAAGGATGCCTCGTCTACGCCGCTACCACCGTGGAGTACGAGCGGAACGTCTACTGCGGCAGCAATTTCGGTAAGGCGAACGAAATCGAGCTTGGGGGGTTGTTTGTAAGCACCGTGCGCCGTGCCGATGGCAATAGCAAGTGCGTCTACACCCGTTGCGGCTACGAAATCTACCGCTTCTTTTACCGTGGTGTAACGGTCGTCTGCGGCTGCGCCGGAGGCTTCTTCTGCCCCTTCGTTATCGCCAACGTGGCCGATTTCCCCTTCTACCGAAACGCCGAGTGCGTGAGCGTATGCAACCATATCCTTGGTGCGGCGTACGTTTTCTTCGGGTTCGCTTAAAGAACCGTCGAACATCAGGCTGGAAAAGCCGAGAGAAAGCGCTTCTTTACACTTTTCTTCGGTAAGGCCGTGATCGTAGTGAACGGCAACGGGAACGCTTGCGTTTTTTGCCATGGAAACGAGTTGGGGGGCAAGATATTGCAAGGAAGAGTGAGGCAAAAGCACTTCTGCCGTGCCGATAATAACGGGCGATTTTGCTTCCTCTGCGGCGGCGATAACGCCGCGGATCATTTCTGTATTTAACGTGTTAAACAAACCGACTGCGTATTTATTCTTTTTTGCGTCGGCTAAAATTTCGTTCATCGTAACTAGCATAATTTATCTCCTTTCATTTGCCGCAAATAGGGGCAAACGTATTTGCGTTTTTACGACCGTATTAGTCTTCAATTACCGTTGCGCGAACAAGGCGTTCGTCGGTAAAGCAATCGGTTTCGTCGGTGGAGCGGGTGGAAAATTCGGAAATAACCGCGCCTTCCTCCCCTGCTTGGAACCAATGCTTGGTATAGGGCATGATGGTATATTGCTCGCCGGGGTTTAAAACGACCTCGTGACGAACGGTGGTTTTGGTGGTAGGAAGTTTTGCTTTGATGTTTTCGGTGGGTTCACCGTCTACGTACAAATAAACTTTACCGTAGCGGCAACGGAAGGTTTCTTCTTTTCCTTGCATACCGTCGGTATCTACGTGCCAATGCTCTGCGCACGTTTGACCGGGGAATAAAACCATTTCCTTTGCGCAAACGCGGTCGGTATTGATGTAGGTGATAATTTCAAGACCGTTGGTTTCTACTTCGTTCAAGCCCCAATCGACAACCTCTACGCTGTCTTTTTCTTGCTGCGTAAGAACGATGTGCGCTTTTTCGTAGTACTCCAACGCGCGATTTACGTATTCTTGATACTGCTTTTTGGTTAACATAAATTTCTCCTCCCGAAAATTTCTAATTTTTCAATTTCGGCTGCAGAACGCATTCCGCTAACCGAGTCTTTCGCTGATAAATTTGCTGCAGCGGAAAGGGACGCAAATGCAAGGGCTTCTTCGTCCGATTTTCCGTTTAAATGAGCGGCGATATAGCCTGCGCAAAACGCATCGCCTGCGCCAACCGTGCCAACAACGTAGCCTTTGGGAAGGGTAAGCGAGGGCACGACGGTAAACGTTCCCGATTTATCGAGGGCAACACCTACCTCGGGCGCGTGGATAACCACCTTTTCCTTAACGCCAAAGGACATAAGCTTGCGGGCAATGGCTTCTAAATTTTTAAGGGAAAGCTTGCCGTTTTCCCGTGCGGAAATTTCGGCTACGTTGCCGCCTTCCGTTTCATTGATAATGCAATAATCGGTATAACGCAACGCGGGGCGAACGACGCTAACGTAGCGGTTGCCCGTTTCGGAAAGCACGTCTACCGAGGTTTTGATACCCTTTTTTTGTAAATTGCAAAGCATTTTTGCCGCTTTTGTGCCGTAAGTTTCGTCTGCAGCGTCTAACGCGTCTAAAAACAGCAAATATCCAAGGTGGAAATAGTCGCAAGCAAGGTCCTTGGGGAGGCTTTCTTCGTTAAAATAAGAGCCTGCTCCTTTATAAGAAAAGAAGGTACGCTCGCCACTTTCCTGCTCCGTCATAACGTCCGAGCAAGAAGTTCCGGCAAGATCCGTTTTGCTAACACCCGATACGTCTACGCCGTAACGAACGAGGGCATCGGTCAAAAACGAACCGTCTCCATCATTGCCAACCAGACCTATTGCTTTTACGGTAAAGGTGGGGTCGATAACCTTTAAATCGATTGCCGTGTTACAAACCGAGCCACCGACTGCCGTTTCGATTGCAAGAACGGGAGCACACATATTTTTTTCGGGATAAAACGCCACCGTTTTAATATGATCGGCAATTAAATTCCCTGCAAAAACGACCGTTTTCCCCTTTGTTTGTTGCGCCATAATATTCTCCTATATTTTGTATTTCGGTAAGCGAAACGCTGATGCTCCGCCGCCCGAAAAATTTAATTTGTTAATTTGATAAACAAACTATTTGTATTATACTACAAATCTCCTGTTTTGGCAAGCGTTATGGGAAAATTTTCTTTTATTCTATTCTTTTCCCCACCGAAAGAGAGCCGTTTTCGCCGACGAAAAGCTCTTTTATTTCCAGGTACTGCTCGTTGCCCGGCAAGCGCTCTGCCACGGTGATATAGGTTTTTTGCCGGAAGGTGAAAATTTCCGCACAGGAAGGAACGAAAGCAAGGCCTTTGGGCTGCTCGGTTACCATAAGCGCCTGGGGAGCGGAAAGACGATTTGGCGGCATGCCAACCGAATAACACGTGCCAACGCCGCAGTTGGTGTATAAAAAGTAATCCTTGCCCTGCAAGCGGGTAAAGAAGGGGGATTCGCACGCTTGCTTTAGGCCGGGCATGCGGAAGGTGCCGCCGTCCGTCCAAGAAAACAGGTCGGTTGAATAGGCAATGCCGGAGCAATGCTCCTTTTCTCCGCTCTCCGTTTTTCGCATCGTGCAATAAAGCATAACGTATTGCGCGCCGTCGTAATAAACGAAGTGGTCGCGGCAATCCGACCAAGCGGTTTCCTTCCAATCGCTCCAAGAGGGAGGCGGAGTGAATACGGGGTTTTGGGGACATTTTTCCCAAGAAATTAAATCGGTAGACCAAGCAAGGCAGGCCGATTGC
>JAFOHH010000229.1 GCA_017421905.1 Clostridia bacterium | reverse complement strand
CCGATAATAAACCATTCCCAGCACAATGCCGATACACGCAAAAACAGGTAATGCATATTTTAACGCGATACAGATTTTTCCTTTCATGGTTATCCCCTTTTAGCAGGCGTTTTTATAAAAACGGTAACCGTTGTCACTTGGCGATTATTCGTTTTGGGGCAAAGACGTAGCGACGGTAAGATCGGCAAACAAGCGCATAACCTCTTTGCCGTTAAAGTGTAAAATTGCGGTAACCTCTTGCGTGCCGACTTCCCTTCTTCCGTTATTTTCGTAGGTAACGGTTACGCCCTCGGGCAGGTTTTCTACGGTAAGGAAATGTTCCTCTCCGTTATACGCCGCCGTTTTATCGGCAAAGCGAATTTGAGAAAAATCGGGAAAAGTTGCTTCTTCGGCAGGCAAAATGGTAAGCGTAACTGTATCGGTAAAGCCGAGATAGGTTACCGTAAAGGTTTGCTCGCCCGGGGCGTGCAAAAGAGCAAGCGTTTCGGGAGAGAAATCTTCGTCGGTAAGGGTGAGCGTTTCGTCCTTGGCATCCTTAAAATGCAAAACGAGCTTTAGTCCGTTTAACGAGGCTTTGCCGGCAACCTGCTCTTTGGCAATGGAGCTTTGTAGCACGGAAATACCCGTAAGCTGTTTGGTTTCGTTGCAGGCGGAGCAGGTTAAAATAAAGCAAAGCGAAATTGCCGCTAAAACGATGAAAAGGGCTTTTTTAAGTAACTTCATATATTCTCCTATAGAGTACCGCGTATTGACAAAAAGGCCATGGCAGGGACTATAAAAAAGGCGGCAAACGCCGCCTTTTGTAGGCGCTTACACGCCGTACTTTTTCTTTAATGCTTCGCTGGTTTCCTTCATAGCACGAAGTGCTGCTTGACCTTTTAAGTAGTTTTCGTTCCAGCTCCATTCGATACCCGAACCACGTTGTAAAAGCGAATCGGAATTGCTTGCGGCAAGTTCTGCATCAAAGTCGTCTTCCCAAAGGGTGGCGGTGTTATCGTAATTCCAATAGAGCGCATAGGCTAGACCCGTTTCGACAACAGCGTCGCCAATGGCTTTATATACTTGGTACTGACGCTCGGCACGTTCTTCCTTAGTGGTGAAAATAGCCATGGAATGGTTGCCCGTGGTGCCGCATTCGCCTATATATGCCATTTTATTTAACTCTTTTGCTACGCGAATTTGGAGCCTCATAACTTCTGCCCACGTTTGCGGGCTTTCGTCTGCCAAATAACCGGGCGTATACAAGGCTTGCGGTGTACCAAGGCTAGTAATAACGCCGTCTTCCGAAGAGCCGTCTACGTAGCCGCCGTAGTTGTGGGCGCTGACACCGTGGCAATAGCCTGAGTTGTGCAATGCTACGATGGTTTTGTGTTGTTCGTACGTATCTTTCGCCCAGCTACCTGCAACAGCTTGGTTGTATTGCGAAGAACGCATGTGCGAATCGCCACTGCAAATTAAGCGTTGATAGGGATCGCGTTCGTGAATATAGGTGCTCCAATGCTCTAAAACCTTGGTGTAAATTTCGATACGGGGTTTATCTAAAATGTTATCGCCCGACCAGTGGGGAATATCGTTGCCAAGGTTGCGTTCGTT
>JAFOHH010000228.1 GCA_017421905.1 Clostridia bacterium | reverse complement strand
TTTTTTATCCATATTTTTACCTTTTACAACTTCATATATTCTTATTCCTCATTTACTTGTATTTTTATTATAACACAAAAACCGCAGAAAGTCAATCTGCGGTTTTTGCTTTTTCTGTCGGTAGGTAAAACTGTCCTTTAGAGTAACACTCTATCCCGTTAGCCTTTTTTATGGCTTGGAGGAGGCTTGTGCGATGAAGGGGTGCGCCTTGGCAAAAGAAAAGTCGAGCGGCAGGTCCTGCGCGAGGCGGTAAAACTGCCCGTCGGTTAAAAAATAGGACACCCGTTCGCCCGAAAATACGCAAATAAGGTAACGCTCTCCTCCGCTCATCTTTTTTACGGCGTCTCCAAGCGTTGCCTCGGCAGAAAAGGCAATGATTTTCAGTTCCGCTCCGCTTTTTAGCTGCTTTTTTCTTAAATATAAGGCTTTGCGGTAGCCTTCTCCCTTTCCAACTGAAAAAACCGATGGAGCAAGCGCCGCAAAAAACAAATACGCCGTAATATTTTTTACCCGAAAAAGAGCAAGGGGAATAAGGAGGGTGAAAAACACGACTCCTCCCACCGCCTTGCACCACCCTGCCGCAACGGAACGCGGCTTTTTGTTTTTTAAAAAAGCATACAGCACCCTACTGCCATCCAGCGGCCAAACGGGCAGTAAGTTGCAGAAAAACAGCGATACGTTAGCGAGAAAAATGCACTCCGTATACGGATATAGGTCGGGGTATAGCCACCAAAGCGCAGGAACGGCGGCAGAAAGGGCAAGCGAAACGAGCGGCCCTGCCACGGCAACGGCACACTCGTCCTTGGCGCTCATTTCTCGGTCGGATTCGCCGATTAGCGCACCGTACGGCATCAGCGTAATTTTACCGAGCGCATAGCCGCGGCGGCTTGCCGCCGCGGCGTGGCCAAACTCGTGCAAGGCGGCAGATAGGGCGGTAATTAAAAATTCCCACCCTCTGCCAAAGAAAAAGGATACCGCCAGCAACGCGCAAAAAAGCGGGTGTACGGAAATCCGTACATTGCGAGGCTGTGGGGTTCCCTCCCCCTTTTCTAGTTGCTCCGTTTGGGCAACGGGACGGGGCGTTTTCAAGAAAAGCTAACCGCTCCGTTTTGCACCGTGCAGTTGGAAAGCAGCGCACCGTTTTCGTAAAAGCTAACGCAAAGGTCGCCAGCCGTGTTATACGCCACGGGTTGCGCGCGGTATACTCGTTCGCCCTCGCTAAAAAAGGCGATATCCGCACCCGTAATTACCGTTTTAAAGCAATCGCTATGCGCAATTTCCAGCGTGTAGCCGCCTTCCGCTTGTCGCACGGAAACAACCGTTCCTTCCGCAGGGGCGTACACGCCGCCCTTTTCCAAAAAGGAAATAACGCCGCCCTCTGCCTTTAACTCTACCTTTTCCGAAACGGGAAGAGCAAGGGCAAAATCGGCATGGGTGCGAGAATCGGGCTCTTTTGCAAGCGCGGCGAAATAGCTTACCGCGTCAAAGCGGAACACAAAGGCGTTTGCCAAAAAACCGAGCGCCATTACGAGGCAAACGGCTACGGCAACGGCAAAGGAAACGCCGCTTTTTTTGCCGACCTTTTGGGGGGAAGAAAAACGCGCTCTCTCCTCGCTTACTACACTCTCCGTCGCTCCGTTTACGATACCGTCCGTCGTCCCGTTTACGATACCGTCCGTCGCTCCAAGCTGTTTTGCGGGCGCTTGCGGCGTATCGATTAGGCCGCCAAGCAGCGATGGCTCCGGCAAAGAAGGCGGAGAAAAGCCCCTATCCCTTTTTTCTTCAAGCCGCTTTGCTTTTGCACGGCGGCGTTTTTTTCTTTTCCCCTCGCTATAGGTTGCCGTAGGGGCAAGCTCCTGCATCACCTCGCTAATGGGCGGAAAATTTTGCAAGTCGATAGCATCTGAAAGGCTTGCGGCAGACGGACTTTCCTCGGAAATTTCCCCTTGCGCAAATTCGGCTTGCGCCGTATCGAAAGTTTCCGTTTCCCCTTGCGCAAATTCGGGCTGCTCTGTATCAAAAGCCCCCGTTTCCCCTTGCGCAAATTCGGCTTGCGCCGTATTAAAAGTTTCCGTTTCTCCTTGCGCAAATTCGGGCTGCTCTGTATCAAAAGCCCCCGTTTCCCCTTGCGCAAATTCGGCTTGCGCCGTATCTAAAAACCGTCCTTCGCCCTGCTCTAAAGCGGCAACGGGCGGTTCTTGGGAGAAGCCCTCTTCCGTTTGCCCTGCGGGGAGCAAGGCCTCACCCACCGCCTCTGCCGCTTGTAAACCCTCTTTCTCCTTCCCTGTTAGAGGCATAGCGTCTGCGGCCGCCTCTTCGTTCACCTTGCCGATAACGCGTGCTTTTAGCCGTTCCTCCGCCCCTTTGGTGCGGCGTTTGGCGCGCCGCGTTACGATGCGGCAGCTTTCCACGGGAATTTCCAATAAATATGCATATTGCAGTTCTTGTTCCACGATAAAACCCTCCGATATTTGTATTCTACGCTATGCAAGCTTGGGCGCGTTTAGAACGGTTTTTTCCTTTTTCTCTTGCGCAAAAGAAAAAAGGAGAAAATCTTGCATACTTTCCCCTTTTCGCCCTTTTGTAGAAAAAAACGCCCCTCGGAAAGAGGGGCGCGCATCGGCATAAAAAACAATTTCGGCATAAAAAACAATTTTCACAGAGCTATAACAGCATTGTAATAAGCGGCATGGTAATTGCGGCGCAGGTTGTGCCAAGCAGTACAATGCCCGCCGCCGTTTTTTGCCCTTCGCCCAGCATTTCGGCAAAGCTGAGAACTAGCGTTGCCACGGGGCAGGAAGCAATAATAACCGCCGCTTGGCGCAGTTCTTGCTTTAAGGGCAGTAAAAACACCACGGCGCACACGAATAGGGGGAACAAAATTTGCTTTACGCCCACCGCAACGTAGTTTTGCCAGCGCAAAAATACCGATTTTAGCGAAGTGGTAGCAAGGCGCATACCGATGATAAGCATACACAGGGGCGACGCCATTTTTCCAAGGGAAACGACCACGTTTTCCAGCACGGTAGGCAGGGTGGTTTGCGTAAAAAACAGGGGCAACGCCACGAATAGCGCCAGCACCACGGGGTTTAGCAGTATTTTTTTGGGGCGAATATACTTGGTATCGCGCGAGATGACGGTAGAAATTGCCGTCCAGCCCAAAACGTTAATGGAAACGGACGCCATTGCCGAATAAGCAAGTGCTTCGGGAAAGTGCGGCAAAAGCGCTTCTAGCACGGGTACGCCCAAAAAGGAGCAGTTTCCCATACAGCTTGCCGCAGAGTAGATGCGAAAGGCAACCTCTTGCTGCTTTTTGCGCGTTAAATAGTAGTGCACGCCCAAGGTAAATAGCTGCGACAAAAAGAAGATGGCAAACGCAATGCACATTCTTTGAAAGGTTTGCGGCGTGTATTCTACGCGTAAAAAGGAATATATCGTAAGCATGGGCTGACATACGAACATCAACAGCCGCACAAACGACGGGATATGCTCTTCCTTTACCAGCTTACCTTTAATGAGAAAAAATCCCGGCACGGCGTATAAAATCATCGTTGCCAGGCAAGAAAGGGCAATAAACGGATTCATTATTCCGCACCCTTTTGCGGCAGGCGGTACACGCGCAGCTTATCGTGCACGATTTTTACGTGAAAGTCCTGATTTTCGTAAATTTCGCCGTCCACGTTTACAATAATCGGCTTATCGCTGGTTACGTGAATTTCTTCGGCACGCTCGAATATCGTCTTTTTAAACTGCAAAATCTTTTTGCTCATCAGCTTGATAAACGCGCCGGGAATGCCAATTTTCTTTACGTCCTTTACGATAACCACGTCCAGCTTGCCGTCGTCAATTTTCGCTTCGGGGCACATATAAATGCCACCGCCAAAGCAAGCGCCGTTGCCAACCGCTACGATAAAGCAATCGTGCGTTTGCGTTTTACCGTTCATTTCCACGGTAAAGTGGTAGGGCTTGTGGTGTACGACTGCCTCCAGTAAAGAGCGGACGTACGTGCCTTTGTTGCGCTTTTTCTTGGCGTTGTAACGGCGCAAAACGTCTACGTCCAGACCTGCGCCCGTTACGTTAATGCCGCGGCCAAAGGGCAGTTCGTAAAAATCGATATAGGAAGGCGTTCCTTCTAAAATATGGCGCAAAGCCTCCTCGGGATCCTCGGAAACGCCTAGCGAAACGACAAAATCGTTGCCCGTGCCGCAAGGGATAATGCCAAGGTTTACCCTTTCAAAATTGGAAAAACCGTTAATTACTTCGGAAATGGTTCCGTCGCCGCCCATGGCGATGATATCGGTAGCGCCGTTTGCAATGGCGGCCTCGGTTAAAGTTTTTCCGTCCCCCGCGCGGGTGGTAGTATGTACGCGGTAGGGAATGCCCTTTTCGGTAAGAATTCTCTCCACCGTTTGTAACGCTTGTAGCGATTTGCCTTTGTGTGCGACAGGATTAAAAATAATATCGAGCATATAAGCCTCTCTTTTGCGTCAGCTAAAACTCGGCAACTATGGTTTGCCAGTTCGCCCCTTAAAAATCTTACCCTCATTATATCGCTTTTTTTAGCGAGAATCAAGGCATTTTTATATTTTTTATGTTATAATATACTCTATGAGAGAGATTTTACCACAAAATTTAATCCTTTTGTCCCAAAAAACGCCTAAACCGCTGTATCTCGTGGGCGGCGCGGTGCGAAATTACCTTGCAGGCCTTCCCCCTTCCGAAGACTACGACCTTTGCGGCGCAATGACGGCGGAGGAGGTTTCCCTTGCCGCGCAAGCCGTGGGTCTAAAAACGGTTGCCGTTTATCCGCGCACGCACACCGCGCGCATTGCAGACGGAAAAAGGGTATACGAATTTACCTCCTTCCGCACCGAAAGCTACGAGGAGGGCGGCGCGCACACACCCCTTTCCGTTGCCTTTACCCAAAGCCTGGCAGAGGACGCCACGCGGCGCGATTTTGCTTGCAACGCCGTGTATTACGACGTAGCGCTAGGGCGGTTTGAAGATCCCCTTGGCGGCATTGCCGATATTAAAAAGGGCATTATTCGCGCGGCGAACGCACAAAGGGTGTTTCGCAGCGACGGCTTGCGCCTAATGCGCCTTGCTCGCTTTGCGGGAGAATTACATTTTTCGCCCGAGGCGGAAACGCTTGCCGCCGCCCGACGTTTTGCGGCGAATATAGACGATATTTCTACCGAGCGCGTAGTGGAGGAGCTGCGCAAAATTTTGCTTTGCGATACCAAATATCCCGAAAGCGGAGCAGACGCCCCCGTGCGCGCGCTTAAACTGCTGCACGAAATCCGCGTGCTAGAACGCATTTTCCCCTTTGTAAAGGCTGCCGACGGACTTGCGCAACGGGCAGACTTTCACGACCACGACGTGCTGAATCACACCCTATACGCCGTGCAGCATATTGCGCCCGATATTACCTTGCGCCTTGCCGCCCTATTGCACGATGCAGGCAAGCCCGTTGCCTACGAAAAAAGCGGCAATATGCACTATCACGAGGTATATAGCGAGGAGCTTGCCCAAACGCTTCTTTCGCGCTATAACTTCGGCAACAAAACAAAAGCCACCGTTTCTCGCCTTTGCCGCGCGCATATGTTCGATACAAGCGGTACGGCACGGCAAATAACCCGCCGCAAGTTTATTTTGCGTAACCAAGATATTTTTGAAGAGCTTTGCGCCCTGATGCAAGCCGATTTTTCCGCCTGCAAAAACGACCTTTCCCTTGCCCCCACCGTAAAAAGATTGCGCGAGGAACGGGAAAATATGGTGCGGCTGGGCGTTCCCTTTTCCCCCTCCGAGCTTGCCCTTTCTGCAACCCAGCTAACCAACCTTGGCTTTGCAGGGAAGAAGATAGGCGATGCGCTTACCTTTTTGTGGGAAGAATGCGTTTTGCACCCCGAAAGTAATTCGCCCGAAAAGCTGCTAAAGCTTGCCCGCCGCCGCTTGGAGAGAATTAAATAACCACGGAGAGGATTAAATAACCTCCGCTTGGGGCGGATGAAATAACCACGGAGAGGATTAAACAACCTCCGCTTGGAGAAGATTAAATAACCGCCGCTTGGAGAGGTTTCATTCGCCACCTGCCAGCAAGGAGCTTGTTCCCCTATAAAAAGGCAAAATCACACAAATAAAATGAGCAGACGTGTAAGAAAAACTC
>JAFOHH010000227.1 GCA_017421905.1 Clostridia bacterium | reverse complement strand
TTATCCCCGACAGCGTTACTTCTATCGGCAATGAGGCGTTCTATAAGTGCGCCAACCTAACGAGCGTTATTATCCCCAACAGCGTTACTTCTATCGGCGAGTATGCGTTCTATAAGTGCACCAAACTAACGAGCGTTGTTATCCCCGACAGTGTTACCTCTATCGGCAATTTTGCGTTCTCAAATTGCACCAACCTAACGAGCGTTACCATAGGAAACAGCGTTACTTCTATCGGCGAATATGCGTTCTCAAATTGCGCCAGCCTAACGAGCGTTACCATAGGAAACAGCGTTACTTCTATCGGCGAGTATGCGTTCTCAAATTGCGCCAGCCTAACGAGCGTTTATTACGGCGGAACGGAGAGCGATTGGGGTAATATTTCCATCGGTTATCATAATTCCGAGCTTACCTTCTCCGCCACCCGTTACTATTACAGCGAAACGCAGCCGACCGAAGAAGGCAACTATTGGCACTACGACGAAGAAGGCAATCCCGGCGTTTGGGAATAATCCCTATAAAAAGCACAAGGTTGCTCCAAACCGTATCCCCTATAAAAGCCCTTTTAAAACCCAAAACAAAGTGGGGAAAACCCATTCTTTCACAAAAAAACAAAAAGGAAAAAGCCGTGGCAAACGCCACGGCTTTCTTTTGGAAGGATACTATGTAGACTTATCTGCAACCGCATCCGCCCGTACCGCGAGTCGTACCTCTGCCGCCGCAGCAGCAAAGCAGGGCAATGGCAATCGGCAAAATGCAGCCGCAGTTGCCTACGATGCCTTCTACCAGTCCCGTACCGCCGCCGTTGCAGCAACAAAGGAGAATGAGGATTAAAATCCACAAATAGCAGTTGTCCCCAAAACCAAAGCAGTTCATAACGGTTCCTCCTTAAAAAGTTTGGGCTTGCGCTGTTTTGCGCGTACCTATACTTTATAATACGGAGCGGGGGATTTTTTTGTGCCGCTTGCTTTTTTTCTTTTTATAATTTTTTGGAAAAAACGGCGCAAAGCCTTGTATTTGCTTGCGGAAGTTGCGCTCGTTTGGTATAATAAAACTCAACCGATTTTCGGCGGCTGTGGCAAAACGGCAGAAATTTTTATAATTCTGACCGCCAAACGGCAACGAAAACGGAATTTTTCGACGGATATGCCAAAAGGGCAATCCGATTGGAGGCTAAAAATGAATAAAAAAAGCAAAACCATTGCACTCTTTGGCGTGTGGGCGGCGGTTATTTTTATAATGCTGCTGCTGGAAACCTACGTGTTTTCCACGGTACTGCCCGTTGCTCCCCCTGCCGTTTTTTCGCTTGCCGCAACCTTTTCCTTTTGCGTGTTTAAGGATTGGAAATTCGGCATTGCGGGCGGCGTAATTTTCGGCGTTTGCTCGATGATCGTTGCCAGTATGATTGGCAATGCTTACTTTATTTTGCCTTGGGTTTCTCTTCTCCCTCGCGCGGTGGCAGGCGGCATCGCTTGGGCGGTTTGCGCAGGGGCTACTAAGCTGTTCCAAAGCGCAAAAAGCGAGTTTTGGAGAGAAACGTTGCCTTCTGCCCTCGGCGGTATGTTCGGCGTGCTTTGCAACTCTTTGCTCGTTCTTACCATGCTTGCCATTTCCACCGACGCATACGGCGGTTCGTTTCTTAAAGCAATGCAGGCACTTATCGTAACCAACACGCTGTTTGAACTGCTTGCAGGGCTTATTTTAGTACCCGTAATCGTAAAAACGGTTAAAAAAGCATATTACAAGGGGAATAACAAATGATTCTCGCAATTGATATCGGAAACACTAATATTAAATACGGCTTGTTCGATGGAACCGTGCTAAAAGCCAGCTTCCGCGTTTCTTCTTCTAAAACGAGAACGGCAGACGAATACGGCGTTACGCTTTGCGACCTTTTGAAATTTCAAGGCTATTCGCCTAAGGATATCGACGGAATTATTATGTCCTCCGTTATTCCTTCGCTCAACTATACCATTAGCCATATGTGTAGCTTCTTTTTTAAAATGGAGCCGCTTATGGTTGGCCCCGGCATTAAAACGGGCTTGAATATTAAGGTGGAAAACCCGAGAGAGGTCGGCGCAGACCGCATCGCCTCCAGCGTTGGCGCGTATACCAAGTACGGCGGCCCGGTTATCGTAATCGACTTTGGCACGGCAACCACCTTTCACGTCGTAACCGAAAAGGGAGAACTCATCGGCGGCGCAATTTCCCCGGGCATTAAGGGCTCGCTCGATTCGCTCGTTAACTCGGCGGCTAAACTTCCCCATATCGAGCTGGAAACGCCCAACTGCGCCATCGCTAAAAACACGGTAACCAACATGCAAGCAGGTATCGTTTACGGCTTTGCGGGGCTTACCGAAAAAATCGTTGGCAAAATGAAGGAAGAGCTGGCTAAGGAAGGCAAAACCAACGTAAAAGTCGTTGCAACGGGCGGCCTTGGCGAAATTATTGCAAAAGAGGCAGATTGCATCGACGTGTTAGACCGCACGCTCACCTTAAACGGCTTGGCACAGCTTTACAGCATGAACCGTTAAGATTTTGTTACTGCGCGGCAAAGCGCAACCTTTCAATTTCCCTTACCGCGCTACACGCGCAACCATTCAATTTTCCTTACCGCACCGCAAGGCGCAACCCAATTGAAATTTGCAACTGCTGCACCGCATGCGGGGCAGAGAAAGAGGTATTCGTATGAAGAAAGTAGGCGTAGCCATTTTAGGGCTTGGCGTAGTAGGCGCAGGCACTTACGGTATATTGACCGACAAAAAACAATATTTTGCCAACGCGCAAAAATTAGACGTTACGGTAGAAGCCGTTTTGGAAACGAGAAAGGAGCGTGCCCTCTCGCTCGGCGTGCCCGCTTCTATCCTCTGTGAAAATATTTCCGAAATCGTAAGCGATCCGGCGGTGGATATCGTCGTGGAATGCATCGGCGGCGAAGAGCCTGCCCTTTCCTTTTTAAAATCTGCGCTGAAAAACGGCAAAACGTGCGTAACTTCTAATAAAGAGGTGTTTAGCAAGCATTGGCACGAGCTGCAAGAAATTGCGCAAAAAAACGACAGCGATATTTATTTCGAGGCGTCCTGCATGGGCGGCGTTCCCGTCGTGCGCGTGCTGTGCGAGGCAATGCAGGCAAACCATATTCAAAAAATAGCAGGGGTCATTAACGGCACTACCAATTACGTTTTAACCAAGATGGAAGAAGGGTTTTCCTTTGCCGACGCACTTTTGGGCGCGCAGGAAAAGGGCTATGCCGAAGCCAACCCCAAAGCCGACGTAGAAGGGTATGATTCCACCTATAAGCTTTGCATTTTGGCAGGTCTTGCCTTCCACACCAAAATAACGGTAGACCAAATTTCCCGCAAGGGCATTACCGAAATTGACCAAAAGGACGTAGCCGCAGCTAAAGCGATGGGCTATTCTATGAAGCTGCTTGCCGTTGCCAAGCGTACGGCAAAGGGCATAGAGGCGCGCGTAGAGCCCGCCCTCGTTAAAAAGGAGCATCCCGTTGCCGCCGTTTCCGATTGTTTTAACGCTCTTTCCATCGTGGGCGACTCGGTAGGGGAGGTTGTGCTTACAGGAAGAGGCGCAGGTGCGGCCCCCACGGGTAGCGCCATCGTTTCCGACGTGATTTTTGCCGCTAAAAAGGGCGCACACAGCTACTACGAATTTTTTGCAGAGGGCAAAACGGATAAAATTTCCGCAGAGGTAACCGCAGGGCATTACTTCCGCTTTGCAACCTCCGCACCCGATGCCGTTCTTGCAAAAATCGTTCCTGCACTTTCCAAATGCGGCGCAACGGTAAATAACGTATGGCGAGAGGACGGCGAGCTTTGCGTAATTACTGCCGAGGCAACCCTTTCCGCCGTAAACAAGGCGCTTGCCAAGCTTAACTTAAAGGATTGCACCCTTGTATCGCACTACTGCGTAGAAGCGGTAGGCGAGTAAGCGCACCGCTATTTTAACTTTAATAGGAAAAGCGTTGGTAATTGCCAACGCTTTTTTGGTACGATAAAAATGAAAAACAGCGTAATTTAAAAAGATTTTCCGCAAAAATTTTCTTATTTTCCGCAAAAAAGGGGCTTTTCTTTTTGTAAAATTCGTGCTATAATAAAGGCGAAAAGGAGAAACCGTTATGACGCATAGAGAACGTTTTTATACCGTAGTAAATCATAAGCCTGCCGACCGTGCGATATTCGACCTTTGCGGAACGCCGCAAACCAACGTCGATTACGAGGAAACGCGCCAAGGCATTAACCGCCTTTTGGGCGTTAGCGGAGAAAAGCAAGGGCACTTTTTGTTGGACGAGCGCGTTTTGCAAAAGCTGGATATCGATTTTCGCCGCGTAGGCGGAATGCCCACCCCAAAAACCTCGCACGTGCGCAGGGAGGGGGATATTTCCTACGACGCCTTTGGTATCGGCTACCGTAGCGGCCAAATTTGCTACAACCCCTTGCGCGACGCCGATATCGACGAGGTGGTAAATTACGAGCTGCCCAACGCCGATAATATCGACCCCAAATGGATAGAGCTTTGGGCGGCGCAGGCAAAGGCCCTGCACGAAAATACCGATTACGCCGTGGTTGCGGAGCATCCCGTGCTCGGCGTGTTTGAAATCGGCTGCTGGATGTTTGGGTTCGACGACTATCTTTACCGCCTTGCGGCAGAACCGGAGGTCGTTCACGCCTTTTCGGAGCGCATTTTGGCTTACCAAAAAAAGGTGATCGAAAAGTATTACGGCGCGCTTGGTAAATATATCGATTGCACCACCTCGGGCGACGATTTCGGCACGCAAAGCGGCCCGTTTATGTCTACCCAAATGTTCCAAGAGCTCGTTAAACCTTAT
Source organism: Clostridia bacterium (assembly GCA_017421905.1). Classification (GTDB taxonomy): domain Bacteria; phylum Bacillota; class Clostridia; order Christensenellales; family Borkfalkiaceae; genus SIG402. The sequence continues at coordinate 526 of JAFOHH010000227.1, read as the reverse complement.
ATGAAGGAGCGCATTGCCTACACCAAAAAGTTTACCGACGCCTACTACAAGCACCACACCTGCGGCTCGGTACATAACTTTATTCCCGACCTTATCGATATGGGCGTGGATATTTTAAACCCCATTCAGCCGGGTGTATATATGATGGAGCACGAACGCTTGAAAAAGGATTTTGGCGACAAAATTACCTTTTGGGGCGGCGTAGATACCCAGCATCTCCTCCCCGAAAAGTCTGCCGAGGAGGTAAAGGCGGAGGTGAAACGCATCCTTTCTATTATGGACGTAAACGGCGGCTATATTTTATCGCCCGCCCACACCATTCAGTTTGACGTTCCGCCCGAAAACGTAATTGCCATTTACGAGGGCGCAAAGGAATACTATCGCGAGAAAAACGGCACGAAATAAACGCCTCTTGCTTGTTTTTTACAGCGAAAAGTTATAAGCCGAACACCCCATCAAGAGATAACGGCGATTGGGATTGATTCCGGAAACGGGTTAAGCCCCGCCCTTGCCAAACGGCAAGGGC
>JAFOHH010000226.1 GCA_017421905.1 Clostridia bacterium | reverse complement strand
CCCTTTCCCTATTTCTTTCTCGATTTTCATTCCGAAGTAGGCTTATTCGGGGTAAAGCTTACCCCTTTGCCTGCCCTTGGAACGGTATACTGGATTGTTATTTTATACGGCTTTATTTTGGGGCTTGGGGCGTGCTTTGCCTCTCTCCATCCTCGCCAAAAGCAATTAAAAAAGCAACGTTCTTCTACTGCGGGGGCCCTTTCGCCCATCGAGGGGAATTGCCCTTCTGTACAAGCTTCTAACGAATAAATTTCAGAGAAAAGCCCGTTTTGACGGATATCAAAGCGGGTTTTCTTTTAAAAGCAATGTTTACATATTTTTAAGCAAGAAAAACTGACACAAAAACGAAAAATTGTGGTTTAATATAAACAGACTAGGAGGAAAGAATTATGTTTTTAGATACCGTAAAAAACCCCGAATTGTGGCAAAAGATAAGAACGGACGAAACTTATCGCCCGCTTATCGATGCAATGCTGCAGTCTTACGAAAAGGATGCCGTACCTCCCATTACCGAAATTCCTTATACAATGGCGGCAGATTTTTTCGTTTCGGGCGATAGAGCAACCAGCGAGGCCATTTATTTCGTGCGCCGCCGCGCTTTATGTACCTGCGCAATTCTTGCCTTAATTTACCCCGAAGAGCGTAAATATTTTGACCGCATGCAGGATTTCCTCTTTGCTATTTGCAACGAATACACTTGGGAAATTCCTGCTCACACCCCCAATATGACCGACTATATCCCCGACGATATCGATCTGTTTGCGTCGGAAACGGGCTATGCGCTTTCCGAAATTTATAAAATTTTTGAAGAGAAACTCGATCCCCTCGTTAAAACGCGCATTAAAATGGAGGTGGAGCGCCGCATCATTACCCCCTTTGCCGATTATAATCGCCGTTTTGCCTGGATCGGCTTTAAAAGCAACTGGGCAGCCGTTTGCGGCGCAAGCGTTGCGGCGTGCTTTATCTATCTTGCCCCCGAGCGGTTTAAAGAGGTGCAGCCGCGCATCGACGAGGCTATTAACAATTACCTCATCAGCTATCAAGATAGCGGCTACTGCATCGAGGGTATTTCTTACTGGGAATACGGCTTTGGCTTTTTTACCTGCTACGCCCAAATGATGTACGATTTTACGGGCGGTAAGGTAGATTATTTTAAGATGGAAAAGGTAAAGGCCATTGCTTCTTTCGCGCAAAAAATGTTCCTTTCGGGTCAGACAACCGTTTCTTTTTCGGACGGAAAAATGGAGGGCTCAGTTTCTCGCGGCATTTGCCATTATCTTGCGAAAAAGTACCCCGATACCGTGTTTCCGTATCCGCAAACCGTCGTTTCCGCAGGAGATTTTTGTGGCAGATGGTGTTATACGCTGCGCGGCGTCGTTTGGTTCGACCCTTCTACCGAACGCCAAATAGAAGAATTTTCCGATTACAGTAAGGACGTAGAATGGCTGGTTTACCGCACCAAAACCTTCGGCTTTGCCGCCAAAGCGGGCAAAAACTGGGAGGCACACAACCATAACGACGTAGGCAGTTTTATTTTCGCCGCAAACGGCAAGCAAATTTTTGCCGACGTTGGTGCAGGCGAATACACCCGTCAGTACTTCCGCGAGGAAACGCGCTACCAGTATTTTAACACCTCTTCGCGCAGTCATAGCGTCCCCATTTTGTTTGGAAACTACCAAAAAACGGGCGGTAGATACCGCGCCGAAAACACCGTATGGAACGGCAAAACCTTTTCTTACGATTACGCCTCTGCTTACGACGACGAGCGCGTAACCTCCTTAAAGCGCTTTATCGACGTGGATAAAAAGGGTATTACCGTTCGCAACCAAATTACTTTTGCAGAAGGCTTTACGCCCTCCGCAGGCGATTATATCGAGCGATACGTGCTTACCGAAAAGCCGCAAATCGAGCAGGGCAAGCTTGTTGCAGGCGGTGTGGTTGCAACCTACAAGGGCGCAGGCCTTCCTACCGTTTCCGTGCAAATGGTTACACCGCACAACCCTGCGGAAGGCGATTATCCCGTATACCTTGTAGATTTTGCCGTACAAGGCACGGAGTTTGAAATTCGCATCGAGCCCGAAAACAAATAACCTAAAATCCGCCCCGACAACAAATAACCTAAAATCCGCCCGCACAGGCTATATAAAAGCGCACTTTATAAAAAATAGATGATAGGAATAGGAGAAAGACTATGTTTTTAGAAACGGTAAAAGACCCTGCCTTTTGGGAGGGAATTAGAAAAAGCGAGGCGCACCGCCCCTTAATTGAGGAGTTGGTCGCCGTATTCGAAAAGGACGGCCTTGCACCGATTGTGGAAATGCCCTACACCATGGCACAAGACTTTTTTGTGTCGGGCGACCGTGAAAAGGGGGAAGAAATT
>JAFOHH010000225.1 GCA_017421905.1 Clostridia bacterium | reverse complement strand
GCGTTAATGCAGATGAAAAAATAGAAGAGCCCTACAATCTTTGGCGGGATAAAGAAGCCCTTGACGCTGCGGTTTATCAATGGACGCAAATTGCAAAAAGATACCAAAACATAGGTACGGAAAAGCTTAGTTTTAACCTAATAAACGAGCCGAACTGGACTATGACACCCGAGCAGTACAACAAGGTAAGCGGAAAGGTAATCGACGAGGTAAGAAAAATTACCCCCGATCGGTTTTTTATTCTCGACGGCATTTACTGCGGCGACATTCCGCCTATTCAAGCTATGGGTCATTTAAAAAATTGCGGATATAGCTGCCGCGGATATAAACCGGGAGAGGTAGCCTTTCACGGACTGGAAGGATTCAAAACCACTCCTAAGTGGCCCGATAAGGATAGCCAAACAATTTGTGATCGAAAAGGGCTAGAACGCTTGTACGGCATGTGGGCGGCCCTTGCAGAAATTTGGCAGGTGGGTGTTCATTGTGGCGAAATGGGTGTTTATTATAAATGCTCGCACGACGTTGCAATGCGTTGGCTTGAGGATGTTTTAGACGTTTTAAAATCGTATAATATCGGTTATGCGTTTTGGAATTTGAGAGGCAAATTTGGTATTATGGACAACGGAAGAACGGATATAGAAATGAAAAACTATAACGGACATACTTTAGATACAAAAATGCTTAAACTTTTACAAAAATATTAAAAGAAAATTTTAAGAATACAAAAAACTACAAAACAAAAAGGCTACCCGATTTGGGTAGCCTTCTTTTTGTAAATAAACCGACTTTTAATCAATAAATATTTGGTTAAAGAGGTTACTTCGTGCCGAACAAACGGTCGCCTGCGTCGCCAAGGCCGGGCAGGATATAGCCGTGTTCGTTAAGTTGACGATCGAGCGTAGAAACGTAAATGTTTACGTCGGGATGCGCTTCGGCAACCTTGCTAACGCCCTCGGGCGCGCCGATAATTGCCATAAACTTAATGTTTTTGCATCCGCGCTTTTTCAAAAGAGAAATAGCGTCGCAAGCGCTGCCGCCCGTAGCCAGCATGGGGTCTACCACGAGTACGAGTTTATCCTCAATACCTTCGGGCAGCTTGCAGTAATAAGCTTGGGGCTGCAACGTTTCTTCGTCGCGATACATGCCGATATGACCTACGCGTGCGCTGGGGAAGAGCACGTGGATGCCGTTTACCATGCCGAGCCCTGCGCGGAGAATGGGCACGATGGCAATTGCGTTATCGGCAATTACCGTTTGCTCGCATTCTTCAAGGGGGGTTTTTACCATCTTTTTCGTGGTGGGAACGCCCTCGTGCAGGCTTTCGTACGTCATCAACGTGGTAATTTCTTCAATCAGTTCGCGAAATTCCTTCATCGACGTTTTTTCATCGCGCAAAATGGCGATTTTATGACGGATTAAAGGATGGTCGAAAATGATGACGTTATCGTAGTTTTTCATATTATTCAGCCTCGGTTTGCGTTTCGGTGGTTTCTTCTGCTTTTTCGCAGCCTTCGCAGGTTTCTACACAAGCGTCGCAGGGGTTTTTATCTGCTGCGGCGGTGATGAGGGAAGCATCTTCTTCGCCTTCTGCCTTGTCAATTTTAGAAAGAATTGCGTTGGTAACGATGCCGAGAATAAGAGCGGTAGCGATGGAAGTAACGGTAATTACTTTAGCAAACATTTCTACGCCGTTAACAACGATTCTGTCTGCAGCGTAGGGGATTTGAATAGCAAGTCCGCCGATACCGGAAATAAGAATTGCAGAAACAACGAAGAGGTTTTTGTTTTCGCTAAGGTCAAGGTCCTTAAACATTTTAAGACCGGAAACAGCGATAAAGCCGTAGAGGGTTAAGCAAACGCCGCCCATTACGCAGTC
>JAFOHH010000027.1 GCA_017421905.1 Clostridia bacterium | reverse complement strand
TCCCGATTTTTCCAAAATTGACACGCGGCTGGGCGGGATTCCTTCTAACGTAAAGGTTTGTGCGCCTATGGCGGAAGCCGAAATGAACCGCATGTGCCTGGAAGCGGGTGTTAGGTTGTTTTTTCACACGAAAATTGTAGATGCCGTGGTAGAAAACGACAAGGTTTGCGGTGTAATTGCCGCTGAAAAGAACGGGCTTGCTTTATTTGCTGCCGACGTGTTTATCGACTGCACGGGCGATGGAGATCTTTCCATTTTGTCAGGCGCTTCTTACCAAAAAGGCGAGGTTCTGCAACCCGGCACTTACGGATATACCTTCCGTACCAACAATCTAGAAGTGCTTTCCGATGGCGAATTGCGGGAAAAATTTCAACAAAAAAGAGAGAACGGCGAAATTTTGCACGGCGATTTTTGGCCGGAATATCACGCGCCCATTAAAAACTTTTTTATAGAGGGCGGCGACAATGCCAACCACGTGGTGATGGACGGCTCTTTTGCCGAGGGCTTGACGAAGGCGGAAATTGAGGGGCGCGAAAAAATGGCGCGCATGCTGCGTTTTGCAAAGGAAGAGGCCGACGTTACGGTGTTTTCTTCCGCCGCGTATACCGCCCCGCGCGAAACGAGAAGAATTGTTTGCGAGAAAGAAATATCGAAAGCGGACTTCCTTTCGGGAAAAATTGAGGAAGATTCGGTTTGCTACGGGTATTATAATATCGATTTACACACTTACGAGGAAAATAACGCGCTGAAAGGACAAAGATTGCCCGACGGCGTTGTACCTACCATTCCCTACCGTGCATTACAGGTGAAAGGGCTAACCAACCTGCTGGTTGCGGGGCGATGCGCTTGCGCCGACCGTGAGGTAATGAGCGCCCTGCGCGTAAAGGCCAGCTGTATGGCAATGGGCGAGGCCGCAGGGACTGCCGCCGCGCTTGCCGTAGAACAGAGCGGCGAAGTGCGAGCCGTGAATCTTGCCCTTTTGAAAAAAACGCTATCCGATAGTGGTGCAATCGTGCCGAGCGAAAGCTTGTTTTTCCCTGCCGGCAAGGACTAATTCCCCTTGCGGAAAAGTTTTACCGCTACCGAAAAGCCATTCTTTTTAGAGGGCGGAAGTTTTATTTTTTCAGCGATAGGAAAACCTTTTACACCTTTATAAAACCATTCTTAATACATAAGGAAAAGACAAAGAAATGTTTCCACTCATTAAAAAAACGTTTATTAAACACCATACGCAACTGCAGCTCCCCGAGGTGCGCTACGCATACGGAAAAACGGCAGGGGCAATTGGCATTGTAACCAACCTACTGCTGTTTGCCGCTAAAATTGCCGTTGGTATTTTATCCGGCAGTATTACCGTTGTTGCCGACGCTATTAACAACCTTTCGGATGCAGGATCTTCCATTATTACGCTTTTAGGGTTTAAAATTTCGGCAAAGCCCGCCGACGAAGAGCATCCCTTTGGGCACGCCAGATTTGAATACGTTTCCGGCTTGATCGTTGCGTTTATCGTGGTGGCGATTGGGCTTATGCTAGGGAAATCTTCCGTGGAAAAAATTATAGCGCCTACGCCGCTATCCTTTTCCGCCGTTACCTTTCTTGTTCTGGGGGCAGCCATTTTAACAAAGCTGTTTTTGGCGCTTTTGTATTACGATTTTGGCAAGGCTATTTCTAGCGACGCGTTAAAAGCCAGCGCAGCGGATAGCCGCAACGACGTAATTGCTACCTGTTCGGTTTTGGTTGCCGGTTTTATTTATTATTTTAGCGGCTTGAATTTAGACGGCTATATGGGTGTGGCGGTTTCGCTGTTTATTTTAATTTCCGGCATAAAGCTGGTAAAGGAAACGGTTGACCCCTTGCTTGGAACGCCGCCCAGCAAAGACCTTGTAAAAGAAATAAAGGAAAAGTTGCTTGCGTACGACGGAGTGCTGGGCATCCACGATTTAATGCTGCACAGCTACGGCGCAACGCAAATTTTTGCTTCCGTTCACGTAGAAGTAGACGCCGAGGTAGACGCGCTGATTTCGCACGATTTAGTAGATAATATCGAACGCGAGGTTTTTGCCGCACTTAACGTGCACCTTTCCGTGCATACCGATCCCGTTGCGGCGAACAATCCCGAATCCGACCGCCTGCAAGCCAAGGTTACGCAAACGTTGCTTGCGCTTAACCCTGCCCTTTCCTTACACGATTTCCGCATGGTACAGGGCAACACGCACACGAATTTGTTGTTTGACTGCGTTGTCCCCTACGACGTTACCATTACCAAAGAAGACGTTTTAACCGCGCTAAACGCCGCGTTTAAAGAGGAAGAGACCACCTACTACTTCGTATTTTATTTCGATAGAAATTACGTTTAATTTTAGGCGCAACACAGTAGAAAAGGCGCGGCAAATTGCCGCGCCTTTCGTTATGCAAAAAAGATATTTTGGTGCGTTAAGCAACTTCCGTTGCCGTGGTAAAGGTAAAGGAATAAGTAAGCGTTTCGCCGTTACGGATAATTTCCAGCGTAACGGTATCGCCCACCTTTGCGGCGAGGAGTTGATCGATTGCCGTATGCATGGCAAAAATTTCCTTGCGCTCTCCGTTTAAGGTTGCGGCAACGACTACGTCGTTTACTTGCAGCTTGCCGTGCGCAATACCGCCTTCCGTAACCGAAGAAACAACAATTTGGCTTTTAATTTGCACGGCAAAGGTTTCGGGGTCGTATTCCGTAGTTACGGAGGTTTGACTAAGCGTTACGCCAAGAAGACAGCGTTGCATCATCGTATGCTCTTCTCCATCGCAGTTGGCAAGAATGTTTTTTGCTACGTTAATTGCAATGTTAGAAGGAATGGCGTAACCGATGTTTTCTACGTTGCTATCTACCATTTTTGCGTTGACGATGCCGACGAGCTCCCCTTTTAAATTATATAGCCCGCCGCCCGAGTTGCCGCTGTTTACTGCAGCGTCTACGCGGATTACGCGGAATTCTACCGTGGTTTGATCGTCTGCGGCCGTCATCGTGATATATTCGGAGGGAACGCTGACGATGCCGCTGCTGGCGGAAATGCCGTCCGATTTAGGGTTTCCTACCGCCACGACGGATGCTCCGAGCAAAAGCTTATCGGAATCGGCGGTGTCTACGGCGCGCACGGAGGAAGTTTTTAACACTTCGCTATCCGTTACCTTTAAAAGGGCGATATCGTAGCTCATTGCGCCGCCTACGTAGGTTGCGGGAATGGCGTAATCGGCATATTCTTTGCCGTATAAGTAGAGGCGAATGGAATCTGCCTTTCCGTCCGTATCGGTTGCGGAATAAACGACGTGGTAGTTGGTAATGACGTAGGCATCGCCCTTTTCCTGATCCAACTGCCAAATAACGCCTGCCCCTGCCGAGGTTGCCGTAGATACGGAGCCCCAAAGCTGCTTGGTGGTAAAGGTGGCGTATACGCTGCAAGCGGATAGTGCCGCTTTGTTTGCCGCGTATTCGGGGGTGGAAATGCTCGTTTCGGACAAGGATTGCTCGATAAAGGCGAAGAAATCGCCCTCGAACCCGTTTTTAACCGCCTCTTGATACAGGGACTCGATAACCGTAAGCTCGCCTTGCGGACCGGCAGGGCCTTGTGCGCCTTTTAACGATTCCAACCACTCTGCCTCCGTGCCTTGAAAGCCGTTTTTTACAGCGACGTCGTAAGCGGAAGGACCGCCGACCAGTTCGAACGAGCAGGCAGTAAGAGAAAGTGCCGCTAAAAGGATAAGAATAGCGGTAAGCATACCTTTCGTTAGTTTTTTCATAACAAAACTCCTTATAACGAGGATTTTTTAATTAAATGGATTATTCAAAGAAAATCGCACTAAAGGTGGTAACGCCGTCCTGCGAGCGGCAGGAAAGCGCGCCGCCCAGCTCCTTTGCGATGGCCTCTGCAATGGAAAGCCCCAGGCCAAAGCTTTTGCCAAACGAGGTGGGCTCTACCGAATGATGGGAGGCATCGCCCTTATAAAAGCGCTCGAAAACGTGCTTTTTCTCTTCGGCAGAGATGCCTTTCCCCGTGTTGGAAACGGCAAAAAGTAAGGCTTTTCTCTTCCTTTTTAAATAAACGGAAATCGTTCCGCCCTTCTCACAATATTTTACGGCGTTATCCAACAAAATGAGCGTTAGCTTTTCCATAGCGGCGCGATTCGTGCGAAAGAGAAGGTTTTCCTCTGCGTGCAAGGAAAGGGAAACGTCCTTTTCGTAGCAAGCGGCCTCCACACATAAAACGCTGCCTGCAAGCAAAGCGGAAACGTCGATTTCCTCTCTTGCGGCGTATAAATCGTGCTGTTCGGTGCGGCATAAATCGAGCATTTCCAAAACGAGGGAGTTCATGCGCTTGACCTGCGAATCGACCGCGGTAAGCCATTTTTCATTTTCCTGCACGGTAGAGGTGGGCTCGCTTTGCACCAAGCTTAGATTGGCGGCGATAACGGTGAGCGGCGTTTTGAGCTCGTGCGAGGCGTTGGCGACTAATTCGCGCTGCTTATAAAAGGCGTCCTTTGCAGGCTTTACTACGTAATAAGAATAAAACCAGCTGATAAGGACGAGAGCAATTCCGCCCACGATTAAACCGATAAAAAGAACGGTTACCGAGCGATGCAGGTAATAAACCTCCTCGGTAGCGTCGAACACGGCGATAAAGCGGAGGTTATCGCGATGGACCTCGTGACTAACGTACGTTCTCCCCTGTATCGTAAACTTTTGGTTGGGGTGCTTGCGCGCGTTGTCTGCAATGAGGTAAAGGGTTTCCTCCGCATAGGATTCGGCGTTTTCCGCAGTTAGCGTTTTTTCATCTAAATACCGAAACACGAGGCAGGAGGCGGGAATTTCTTCGGGCGTTTCGTTTGTGGTGGCGGTTACCGCCTTTGCCATATTTTCCAAAACGGAATCGTACACTACGCGGTAGTTGGCAAATAGCGTTGCCGCAAAAATAACGAGTAAGAGCCCAAAGCTGATGAGTCCGCAAAAAAAGGTAAACTTAATACGGGTGGAAAGAAAGGCGTCTTTCGGTTTGTGGGTTTTTATTTTTTTCATATTTCATTCTCTTGTTTTAGCGTAAGCTGATATCCCACGCCGCGTACGGCGGAAATGGTAACCTTTGTTTGTAAAAAGACAAGCTTTTTACGGAGGAAGGACATATACGCCTCTAAATTGTTGCTTTCAAAATCGTTATCCCAGCCCCAAACCTTGGAGATGATTTCTTCCTTTTCGGCAACGAAGGAGGGTCTTTGCAGCATAAAGCGCATAATTTCGTATTCCTTGCCCGAAAGCTTAATGCTCTTTTCTCCCGAAGAAAGGGTATAGCCCGTTAAGCTGAGAGTGAGATCGCCAAAGCTAAGCTCCTTATCGGCATAGCCTACGTTGCGGCGAAGAAGCGCGCGGATTCTGGCAAGCAGCTCCTCCGTTTCAAAGGGCTTGGCGAGATAATCGTCTGCCCCGGCATCCAGCCCCTTAATTTTATCGTGCGTTTGCGAGAGGGCGGTAAGCATTAAAACGGGAGTTTTTACGCCCTTTTTACGGAGGGCGGAAAGCATTTCAAAGCCGTTTAATTTGGGCATCATAACGTCGAGCAAAATAACGTCGTAAATGCCGGAAAGAGCAAAGTCTAACCCCTCTTCTCCATCGTAAGCGGCGTCTACCTCGTATTTTTGTTTTCTTAAAATAGAACAAAGGGCGTCGGAAAGACTTTTTTCGTCTTCGGTTAGCAAAATACGCATCGGGTTCTCCTTAGCGCGCGTGAGCGCGCAACAATAGCGAAAGATTAGCGTGATTATAGTCAAAGTCAATTAAATAAAACTTAAAC
>JAFOHH010000224.1 GCA_017421905.1 Clostridia bacterium | reverse complement strand
TAGTAGAGGCGGAAACAGCCTCTTCCCCCTCTTCTTCCAAATCGGAGGGCTTATTTTCTTCTTCCTCAACGCAAGGGTAAACGATTTCTTCCATCCGATTGCGAAGGGGAAGCATGCGTACTCCTAAATTTTTTAGGAGAAAGTATGCCGCGCATTCTTCGTTATACAGAAGAGCAAGGAGGAGCGCCTCCGGCGAAATGTAGGAAACCTCTGCACGGGCAGAAATTTCTTCGGCAACGCGCAATACGTTTTTTAGGTTGGGCGAATATTGATGCAATTTACCGCTTTTTTCAATAATGCGTTTAAATGCCTCCATATACGTTTTACCGTCTACACCAAAGGCAAGCAGAGCCTCTCTCGCTTTGCTTTCTACTGAAAGCAAGCCGATTAAAAAGTGCTCCGTACCAACGTACGAGGTTTCATAGCGGCGTGCCGCATCGTTGGCAACCTCGATTACCTTTCTTGCTTTTAAATTGAGCTTTTCGTTATACATATCGTTCTCCCAAAAATGGAAATTACCGTTGATTAATTCTCCGCAAGCCTTTACGGAGAGGGTTTTTGTAAAAATAAAGCATTTTGCAAAAATTTTGCAAGCTATGCTGCAAAAGGGGTTATTTTGTGAAAATTTTGCGCACGTATTCGGCGCGGAAGAAATCGCGTTCTTCCCTACTTAGCGTTTTGCCGGCAAGGGCTTCTACGTGGGCGGGGCGCATGGCAACGGTTAAATCGTCTAAATCGCCACGCTCTAACAAAATGCCGAGCGAAACCCCTTCCTTTACGGCGGAAAGAGCTTGCATCATTTCCCCGTAAGAAAGTAACGTTGCCGAGCGGAGCATGCCTTCGGCACGCTTTACGCGGTTTTCGACGGCGTGCGGAAAGCGGTTAAATTCTATGCGGCGGGCGGAAAGTTCTAGTTCGGAAAGCTGCAGGGCCGCTTTGGTTACGGCGGCGATAATTTCCTCCTCCGTTACGCCCAAGCTTTTAGCGTTGCTAACTTGATAAACGGAATGCTCACTATCCGTCCCCTCCCCCAAAACACCGCGCACGGTAAGCCCCATTGCCGATAGTTCTTGGCAAAGAGAAGGGATTTTCCCCGCGCGCTCCAGCGCCGGTAAAAACAGCATAACCGAGGCACGCATCCCCGTGCCGAGGTTGGTTACGCAGGCGGTAAGATAGCCGAAATTTTTATCGAAGGCAAAAGGGATAGCGGAGGAAATAGCAACCTCCTCTTGCGAAAGCCGATCGTATGCGGAGCGCAGGGTTAGTCCCTTTTCTACCACGGCTAAGCGCAAGCAGTCCTCTTCTAGCACCATAACGGAAAATTTATCGTCCTCCGCCGTGGCAACCGCACCTCTTTTAGCAGAGTACAGTTCTTTGGATATCAGATCTTGTTCTAACAAAACGCGGCGCACCGTTTCGGGCAGGTCGCGCATATAAAAGCCCGTCAGCCCCCGTTTTTGCAGGGCAGATAGCACCAAAGCCGTGGCGCGCTCCGCCTCCTCTTCGCCCATGGCGGAGGGAAAACGAAAGCCTTGCAGGTTGCGGGCAAAGCGCACGCGGGAGGAAATTACCGTATAATCGTTCATACGTCCTCCTTAAGGCTGCGAAGCTTTTGAGAGTAACGCTCTACAAGCAAGGTATTACCTGCGGCGTAGGCGGCGGCAATTTTTTGCTCTAACACGCGCACCTTGGTTTGATATTCTTCCCTTTTAACGGCAAGCGGAACTCTACCGCAATGCAAACCGCCCCGT
>JAFOHH010000223.1 GCA_017421905.1 Clostridia bacterium | reverse complement strand
TTCGAAGTAGCCTTTATGATATTTTCTAAAGTAGTCATTGAAGTAAGGAATCCTGAAGAAATTTCCGGTATATCCTTACGGGATAAAGCCAGCTGGCTTGCATTGAAAGTAATAATACACTTTCTAAACTATTGCAAGGCGGCTCTTCCGGTGGCGGAAGCGGCTCTCTCGCTTGGCAGGTGTGGCTGGGCGTTTCCTCTTGCGGCGCGGCAACGGTTGCTTGTTCTTTGCTCCTTTGCAGAGAAAAGAGCGCACGCCGCCGCACGGGATATTATCTCCTAATTGCTTGCTCCCTTTCCCTTATGCTGTGGATGGTACAAGCCGCCGATTACCAAATTTTAAATAAGCTATACACCACCAAGTTCGCGCAACTTATGCGCCGCTATTTGGTAAACGTATCCTTTTATTTCAGCCTGCTGTTTTTGCTGTGGGAGGCGGTGCGCTACCTTATTTCGGGCAAGCTCCGTTTTGGACGGACGTATTTCGTTTATGCCGTAGTGATGCTTGCATTAAACGCAACCATGCTCCTTTCCTCCGTGCTGGAAGAGCTTTCCGCAACGGTAACGGCGGTGGTATTCTTTACGGCGATTTTTGCCGCGGGGGAAGAAGAGAAACCCCTGCTCTTTGCGCGCAAAAGTACCTTTTCCCGCACGGCGAGCGCAATAAAAAACGGAGCGATTATCGCAACCTGCTCTCTAGTTCTTTGCGTGGGGCTGCTTGCCAAGCTTTGCGTACCTTATTCCTGGCACGGTTGGCATGTTATGCCGGCAGACAGTAGCCGCTTTTCGCACGTTTCCAGCCAAATCGGCGGCTTAAAGGGCTTTACCCTTTACGAGGAAGACGAGGAGGCGTACGCGCATATTTTATCCTTAATTGAAACCTATACCGAGGAAGGGGACGGGGTTTTTCAATTCCCAAACGTTCCCATGTTTAATTTGCTTTCCCAAAGAGTAATCCCCACCTACGCCCCCATTACCTACTGGGACGTTTGCCCCGACCATATTGCCGAGCAGGCGGCGGAAGAATTGTGGAATAGCCCCCCCAAAATGGTTATTTGGGCAAACCTTTCCGAAGAGCTATGGCTATTGCACGAGAAATATTTCCGCAACGGCGAAAAAAGCGGACAGCGTGCCATTTTGCACTTTTACGAAGCCTACGTGCAGAGCCATTACGAGAAAAAGTTTGCCTATGACGGCCGCGCCGGAACGGGCGTAATTGAGGTTTGGGTAAAAACTGCCCCTTAACGGGGAGAAATGCCCGCAACGCTTTGAATAGCGCAAAGCAAAGCCCCGTAAATTTTCGCCAAAAAAGTAACGTAAAACTTCAAAAAAGGGGTTGAAAATTCCCTCCAAAAGGTGTATAATACCCCCACGATAAGGGCAGCAAAAGCCCTCTAAACCTTAAAAAGGAGAAAACGATTATGAAAAAATTATTGAAAGCGGCAACGCTTACCCTTGCAATCGCATGCGCTACGGCGTTTTTGGTTGCTTGCGGCATTCCTGCAAAGCCTGCTAAAACGAGAAAAAATTTGGAAATGGAAGGCTACACCTTTAACAAAACCGTTCAACTAGCAGTAACCGTTGGGTTGGAATATTTGAATATTGAAACGCAAGACGTTATTGTCGCAACCAAGGTAGAAGAGGGCGAAATTGACAACGTTCTCCTCGTATACTGCAAATCGAAGAGTCAAGCAAAGGAAGTAGAGGCCGAGGTCGTTGAAATTTTAAGAAAGAATTATAGCGGCGAAGGGGAAATCCGCTACGGCCGTGACGGAAAGGTTATTTACTTCGGCACGGAAGACGGCGTAGAAGATTGCAACTAATAAAAACGCTTTAGCGTTAGCCTGCGCATGGCAACGCATGGCAAAACGAAAACACGCATACGAAAAGCCTTTCTTTTAATAAGAAAGGCTTTTTTTGTAAAAAAACGTCAAAATTGTAACGAATTCTCTTACAATGGTGGCAAAAAATTTAGTCGTAGCCCTTGAAAAATTCGTGCGGTTTATGGTATAATAGAAAAAAACCAAAGAGAGGACGTATTTTGAAGGTCGTTACGCATTACAACAGAGAAATGTTGCAAGAATTTTTCCGCTTTACGCTGCTCCGCACCAAGCGTGGCAGACGCAAGCTCCCTTGGGTTGTGTTTTTTAGCGCCGTCGTTTATATTTTTTCGGCAGTTATTCTCGTTTCGAGGGGCATCGATAGCAAAACTTGGTTTTTGTTTCTTTTATCCGGCCTCGTGCTGTTTATGGACGCCATCGTGTTTTACGCCTTTCACTCCGCGGGGAAAAGTATAGACCAAACCAACCCCGCCATGCTAACCGCGGTAAACGAATATTCCTTTGAATCGCGCTATATCGAGGTGAAAACGGTGGGCTCTAACGAAAAGGCAGACCGCGTGCGCTACGATCAGCTGCTTAAAGTTATTAAAACGCCGCGCTACTTTTATTTGTTTTTAACCGAAACCAGCGCGTATATCATTTCCCGCGAGGAAATTATAGAGGACGAAAAGGAAACCGTTACCGATGGCAGAAAGGGCAACGTGGACGATAAGCTTGCACACTTCTTGCAAGAAAAAATGGGCACGGACGGCTATTTCGAACGCGCAAAATAACGGCTTTTTCAACAACGGAGAGGAACATGAAAATTATAATTGCATCGGATATTCACGGCAGCACGGTTGCCG
>JAFOHH010000222.1 GCA_017421905.1 Clostridia bacterium | reverse complement strand
CGCCGCTAACGGTGGTGGAAAACATCGTCCCCGTAAGCGTAACGCCGCCTTCTGCTTGCTTGTTAAACCATTGCATATATGATACCTCCCACGGTTTGAAAACATTATATAGCAAGTAGAGATAAAATGCAAGGGGATTGCCAAAAAACCCTGTAAAAATTTTTTCGGCAAGCGGAAGGGGATACCTACGCACGGCTGCGGCAAAGGCGGCAGGCTTTCACTACTTGCAAAAACGGCAAAAGGAAAAGAGCGTATCCTCTCAGACTTAAACGCATCGGGCTTTCCCTACTTGCAAAACGGCAAAAGGAAAAGGGGCGCGAACAAAAAGCTCGCGTCCCTTTTAGGGGGAATATTCGTTTTGATAGACGTTGTCAGTTATACCGTTTGCATTTGTAAAAAGGGCGAAAGGAGGGCGATAGAGTCGGTTTTGCCAAGCAGCTCCTGCGCGTAACGCGCCTCTTCCGAAAGGCAAAGCGTTTTATCTAAAAAAGCCTCTCCCATCTGATCGATGGGGTTGGGTGCGCCGCATTCTTCCATAAAATAATGCAAGAATAGTTGCAAACACACAAAGTAGGGGCGCAAGGGCTTTTCGCTTTGCGCAATTTCGCGGCAGGCGTTCATACAAAGGTTGGTAAAAAGGACTACGGTGTCGTTTTTCTCCTCTGCCGTCATATCCTTCATTTTTACGCCGTATTTTTCGCGCAAGCGTACGCTTTTTATAAAATCGGGCTCGTTAAAGATGTTTTGCATCTCACGCGCCATGCCGTAAGCGTTTACGCCGGTAGAGGTGAGAATGACGAGTTCCCAAATCATAAAATCGAAAATGCGTACGTAAGCGTATTCTTCCACGCGCCCCTCGGAAAGGGCGGGGTTTTGCTCTAAATAACGGATGCTTTTTTCCAGCAAATCGCGGCGCTTATACCAGTACGTGTTGTGGTTTTGATAAAAGTTTTTATCGCGCGCCATTTTATTGATGCAGGAAAGCTCCTCTTCCTTGGTTTCGGGCGGGGCAACGAAGTAATTGTACAGCTTTTTATCGATAGAAGTAATGCGCTTTACGTTTTTAAGGTTGGCAAAGCCGAAAATATCATCCTCGCAAAAATGCACCGTTTCGTCAAAGGGCTCGGTTAAAACGCTGCGCTTATATAGCTTATTCCAGGGAACGACCAGCGCAAACGTCGTTTGCACGTAGTGTAAAAGGTCGGCGTGCCGCGTAACGTTTAAGGTGCAATTTCCCAAATAGTTTTTAATGCAGGGGTGCGAATAGTTGCAAACGCACACGTCCGCGCGTTCTTTTTTCAAATGGCGCAGCATGGTTTCTAGCATGTTCGGCTCGATATCGTCGTCCGAATCGACAAACTGCACGTAATCGCCTTTTGCTACGGCAAGTCCCGTGTTTCTGGCTTTGGAAACGCCTGCATGCTCGTTTGCAATTACGCGTACACGGCTATCCTTTTTTGCGTAACCTTGTAAAATGGAAAGGGATTCGTCTTGCGATGCATCGTCTACGGTAATTACCTCAATGTTTTTATGCGTTTGGTTTAAAATGCTCCCCAAACAACGGTGCAGGGTTTTATGAGCGTTGTATACGGGGACGATAACGGAAATCAAATCCATATAATTCACCTCTTTTATGGTGGCTTTTTGCTTGCTTTGCGCCGAGCGGTTATTCCTCATCGGCGTGCCGTTTGCCACCTCCAAAGCTTTATACCCTTATTTTATCCGCGCGGAAGAAAATATGCAAGATTTTCCATTAAAAATCCGTTATACTCTTTTCGGCCGCGTAAGTAGATAAAAAATATCCGTTTTCGTTTGAGT
>JAFOHH010000221.1 GCA_017421905.1 Clostridia bacterium | reverse complement strand
TGTTTTTTCATAATTACCACACTTCATTAAAGTCTTTAAATTCAAAGTCGGCCACGGTAAGATCTTCGTCACAATAAATCGTAACGACCTTCTTTTCGCCCTTTTCCATATCGAAATAGTTATCGGAGAAGGTCATAAAGGCATCTTTTAAGCAACGAACGCGAAGGAATCTCGTATATTCTTTGCTGTTGAGAATGAGTTTATATTCCCCTTCTGCAACCTTTGTAAATTGATAGGTGTAGTCAGATTTAAAGGTTCTGCCCATAGCAAAATCGAGGAAGTAGGTTTGCGAAACGGTTTTGCCGTTGTAATGAACGCGAGCATAAACGTATTCGTCCAAGTTTTCCGGCTTTTTGAAAGCGTGCAGGTAAACTTGCGTTGCCGCTTTGATCTCCATTTGCTTTTCTGCTTGTTCTACGTATTCGCCGTTGATGTTGCGGATACCGTATTCGATGGTAACTTTAACGGGAACGTTTTTACCGTTACGTACCCAAACGCCGATTTTTTCGTCTTCTCGTCTTTCGTAAATGGTAGGACCAACGGGTTCGAAGTTACGAGCAAATGCGTAAAGACCCGATTTTGCCTGTCCGTAATAATCGACGAGCGCCCAGCTGCCGTCCGGCCAAGTATCTTCGTACATCCAGTTTAAGAATCCCGAACCGCCGCGAGCACGGATGTTTTGAATTTCCATTGCAAGACGTTCTGCATAAACGACGAAGCTCTTTTTGATAAAATCACGCACGTCGGTAGGTTCGCTGCCAAACATCGTTGTTATTTCGTCAAACTCCCATCTAACGAAAGGAACGTATCCGCCAAAGGGATTGCAACCGTAGCGTTCTTCAAGGTAGGGTCCGATGGGCCATACTTCTTCCTTTTCGGTGCAACGCATCATATTTTCGTAGCTCATTGCGCAAGGAATTGCCGCTTCGGTAGTCAGCGCGGAGCGATCCAACTGATTGTAAAGCTTTCTAAATTCGGTCACGCTGGGCTTTTGGCCATGGAGTATTTCGTTGGAATCCATGTGCGCGTCGCCCGATTGCGGCATGTTCGTCGTATCGGTATATCCGCCGGGGCTGGTTAAGTAGTAATAGAAATCGGTAAGCGAATTTACAAGCCCGCGGTTGCCGTATTCGGTAAAGGTGGTGTGAGAATAGGGATTTTCGCCAAAGGGAGAGAAAATTTCGTTACCGCCCGTCCAAATAACGATACAGGGATGGTTAGCAAGGCGTTTTAATTGATATTCCAGTTCGGGAACCATAACCTTTTTCATCATATCGCCGTGATCGACGGGAACGTCGGAGCAAGCGAACATGGTTTCTTGCAAAATCATAATACCGTTTTCGTCGCAAAGACGGTAGAAAATTTCTTTTTCGTAAACACCGCCGCCCCAAACGCGAAGTATGTTAAAGTTTGCATCTTTTGCTTGCTTGATATGGCGAATATACGTTTCGTCCGTTACCGTACCGGTAAGGCAGTCCTGCGGAACCCAGTTCGATCCGCTTAAAAATACGGGAAGGTTGTTAATTTTCAGTTGGAAGTTGAGATGCTCGGCATCGATTACCCCCTCGTCCATTTCCACCTTGCGGAATGCCATATATCCCTCGTATACGTCGGCAGGCT
>JAFOHH010000026.1 GCA_017421905.1 Clostridia bacterium | reverse complement strand
CTAACGCCTCGCTATTGCCGTAAAGAGTGGTTAACGCAAGCATATCGGGGTGCATATCCCCCACCCACACAAGGCGGTCGCGCTTGATGCCGTCTACCACATATTCGGTGGTACAAAGGTCTACCGTGCGCTTTGCGGCGTGATAAATTTCGCCGATAAGTCCCGTTTCGGGGCATACGTATTTCGGTTTTTTGCACAAAATACGGCACGTGCCGTATACGTTTTTCAAGGCAATTTCTCCAGAAGAGGAAAAATCCAGCCGCACGTAGCGGTAACCCGTCGTACCGAACGCCGTTTCCGCATAGGCGGGAAGGGGCAAGGTTACGTCGCGCACGGCGTGGTCGTTGGTAGCGTTCTTTTCTCCAAGGTTCGAGCAGGCTTCGGCGTAGCTTTCGCCAAAGCGAACGCGTACCGTTGCGCCGACGGGCACGCTATCTGTAAAAATACGCACGCCGCCGTTTTGTTCCTGCGCAAAATCAAATATCAGGGTTGCGCCGCCGTCAACGCGCGCAAAGGGCGTTGCGTCGCCGAACATGAGCTGCGCGGGGCGGGGCAAAAGCAAGCAGCTTGCATTTTCTACGCCCTCCGCCTCTATTTTCGTGGGGAGGAGCAATACTTCTTCTACCCCCTCTTCCTTTCCCGTAGGAATTACGCGCCGATGAACGATACGCTTTTCTTTGCTTTCGTATACGGAATAATTCATACTTCTCCTTTCTTGGCAAATTGCCCTTACTATATATCGTTTGCCTTGCGGCAAATTAAAACAACTTTTCCCCTTTAAAAGCATTTGCCCTTGCGCTGTTTTTTGCATTCGCCAAAGCTTTCGCAGCGGTAGCAAACCTCGTTTACAAGGGGCTTTCCCGCAAAAAAGTCTACTGCGTTTTGCGTGGTGGTTTCCGCTATGGCGGAAAGCGCTTCTTCCGTTAAAAAGGCTTGGTGAGAGGTTACAATAACGTTGGGCATGGAAAGCAGGCGCGAAAGCACGTCGTCTTGTAAAATATGCCCCGAAACGTCCTCAAAAAAGAGGTCGGATTCCTCCTCGTATACGTCGAGAAGGGCCGCGCCCACCTGCTTTTCTTTAATGGCGGCAAGCAAATCCTCGGCATCGATCAGTCCCCCGCGCGAGGTGTTGATAATAATTACGCCCTTTTTCATTTGGGCGAGCGTTTGCGCGCAGATTAAGTGGTCGGTTTCCTCGGTAAGCGGGCAATGGAGGGAAATTACGTCGCTTTCTTGAAACAACGTATCTAAAGAAACGGAGGTTGCGCCCTCTATTTCCCCTGCAAATTTATCGTAGTATAAAACGCGCATGGAAAAGCCGCGGCAAATATCAATAAAGGCTCTGCCGATTTTCCCTGCACCGATAACGCCTACCGTTTTGCCGAACAAGTCGAACCCGGCAAGTCCGTTTAGGCTAAAATTAAATTCGCGCGTGCGGTTATAGGCTTTGTGAATGCGGCGCACGGAGGTGAGCAGCAGCGCCATGGCGTGCTCTGCAACGGCGTGCGGAGAGTAGGCAGGAACGCGCAGTACGTGAATTTTTCCGTAAGCCGCCTGCAAATCGACGTTATTAAAACCTGCGCAGCGCAGCACCGCAAGTCGAATGCCTAGGCTATATAATTTTTCGATAACGGGGCGGGAAAGGTCGTCGTTTACAAAAGCGCAAACGCCGTCATATCCTGCCGCAAGCGACGCAGTTTCTTCGGTGAGCTTGGTTTCGAAGTAATGGTATTCCACGCCGCCTTGCGCCCCGTAGCGGTCGAAGGCGGGTTTATCGTAAGGCTTGGCGTCGAATAAAGCAATTTTAATCATACAATGCTCCTTTTTTTAGGGTTGGAGTTTAGGGTTTTGGTTATTTTTCCCCTTTTGTTCCCCGCCTAAACGGAAAACAAAAAGAGAATATGGGAAAAGCGGCGGCAAGCCGTCGCTTTTTATCATCCTATCAGTTTGCCGCGTTTTCGCCTTCCGCTTTGGGGGCGACGTCGTCCGTTTGGGGCGTTTCAGCAATGGAAAGCGCCTCCCCTTGGGGCGATTCGGGCTCGTCTTGCAGAGCTCCTGCCTCCTTTAATATACGCAAGCGCTCTAATTGACGTTCTTGACGCTCCTTTTGCATCTCCTTCATTTGGCGTTCTTTTACCGCGCGGCGGCGAGCAAGCTTTTTCTTTTCCTTGAAATAGCGGAACAGAAAGACGGCTACGATAACGGCAACGAGTGCGCCTAAAATGAGCACGATTGCCCAAAGGGGCAGGGTGTCGCCCTTAACGGCGTTCCACATATTCATAGCCGCTTGGTTATCCTTAAAGGTATTCATTACCGCACAACGGCTAATGGTGGAGGAATCGGCAAGCATAACGCGGTTTAGGAAAACCTTGCTTACGTCGATATCGCTATCCTCGGGCAGAACAAAGCCCGCACCATCGAAAAAGTAAGAGGCGTCTACCTCTGCACCAAACTCGGGCGATTCTTCTGCAACCTCCATAAGGTACTCAAGCGTTTCGTACGTGCCGACTACGCTGATATAACCGGTAGCATCCATATTGCGGATAGCGGCATCGGAGGAGTTTAAAAAATCCATAAAGGCAAGGGCGGCAGGTACGTTTTTCGCATACTTGGGAATGCACCAACCGTCAAACCACACGTTGCTGCCTTCCTTGGGAACAACGTAATCGAGGTTCGTACCCATTTCCCCTTCTAACGCTTCGACAATGGACCACCATGCGTCGCCACTCCAAGCAAGGTTAAGCGAATACGTGCCGAGCACCATGTCGTTTTTGCCGTCGTCTACCTCGTAAAATACGCCGACGTCGGTTTTTTGCGAAATGAGTGCATCTTGAATGGCAAGCATATCCTCTTCCGTTTCGGGATTGATAATTTCAAACAAGCGTTGTGCGTACAAATCGGGATCGGCAATAGCGGCAAGCTCCTCTCTGTGCGCGTAAACAGCTGCGGCAACAACGCTATCGCGCACGCTGTCCTTCATTAAAATTTTGTTGCGGAACGCATCGTTCCAAAGCACGTCCCAGCCCATTTCCGCAGCGTTAACGCCGCCTGCGGCAACGTCGTCTACGTTGTACATAATGCCGAGCGTACCCCAAAAATAGCCGATAGCGTATACTTGCTCTTTAGAGGTTAAAATTTCAAATTGCTCTCTTGCATAGGGAGAAACGTTTTCGTAGTTTTCCATTTGCGTGGTATCGATGGGGAGAAGCAATTTCTTTTGGTACAACTTTTGAATGGCGTACTCCGAGGGGCAAACCATATCGTAGTCTTCTTTTGCCGTTTCAATTTTGGTAAGAAGCGTTTCGTTGGTATCGAAGGTGCTGTATTCCACGCGGAAATCGGAATTGCCCGTTTTTTCGCGGTAGTATTCCTCAAATTCGGAAATTAACTCTTCGTCGATATAGTCTTCCCAGTTGCAAACCTTAAGAACGTCTGCCCGACCTGCGGCCAAAACGGGCGCGGGCGCGGCGGCAAGCGGGAGAATTGCGGCAGCGGAAAGCATTGCCGTAAGCAGTAAAACAATTATCTTTTTCATGCCTTTTTCTCCTTGGTTTTTTCCTTGCTGGCGCGGAAGTTAGAAATAAAGAGCATCGTGAGCACCACGACGAAAATAAGCGTGGAAAGCGCGCGGAGGGAGGGGGTTAAGCCGCCTTTTACCGCGTCTTTATAAATAAAGGTGGAAAGGGTATCGAACGAGGTGCTGGTAGTGTAGTTGGTTACCACGAAATCGTCGATAGATAGCGTAAACGCCATGATAAAGCCGGAAATCATACCCGGTAAAATTTCGGGCAAAATAACCGACCAAAGCGCACGGAGGGGGGTTGCGCCGAGGTCTAAACACGCCTCGTAAATGTTGTTATTCATCTGCTTTAATTTGGGCAGAACGGACAAAACGACGTAAGGCGTGCAAAAGGTAATGTGCGCTAAAATTACGGTTACCTCGCCGCGCGGCAACGCAAATACCAAAAAGAGTAAAAGAAGAGAAATACCCGTTACGATTTCGGCATTGACAACGGGGATTTGGTTGATGAAGGAAAAGGTTTTTCTCATCTTTCTGCCCGAATAGAAAATACCGATTGCGCCGATAGAACCGAGAACGGTAGATACGACTGCGGCAATTAAACCAACTTTAATGGTATTCCAAAAAACTTGGAGAATTTTTCTTCCCTGCTCGCCTTGAAACAGCTCCTTATACAGGTCGGCGGAAAAGCCCTGCCAGTTGCCCATAACGCCGCTTTCGGTAAAGGAGAAAATCATAACGAACAAAATGGGCGTGTAGATAAAGAGAAGAACGAGCGCAAGATAGCTGTTAGAAAGTAGCTTTTTTACCATAACGACTTGTTTTCCTCCTCTTTAGACATGCGGCCCGTGATTACCGTAGAGAAGAAAATGATGACGAGCATCAGGGTAGAAAGGGCGGCAGCGTAGTTCCATTGGTCCATTTTATACGCTTGGTTAATTAAGTTACCAAACAGTTGAATGGTGTTTCTCGAAAGCATATCCGAAATAACGAAGGTGGAAATGCAGGGCATAAACACCATGGTACTGCCCGAAAGCACGCCGGGCATGGATAGCGGCACAACCGTTTTTAAAAACACCGTTGCCGTATTTGCGCCAAGGTCCTTAGAGGCTTCGAGATAGCTTTTATCAATTTTGCACAGCTGGTTGTAGATGGGCAAAATCATAAAGGGTAAAAAGTTATATACCATGCCGAACATCGTGGTAAAATAGCCCGGCGTAAGCTGTAAAAAGTCGAAAATTCCGCGCATAGCAAGGGTGCGGAGCAAAAAGTTCATCCACATGGGGAGGATGAAAAGCGTCATGAGCGTTGCGCCGCGCTTGCCCTTTTTTTGCGACAAAAAGTACGCAACGGGGTAGCCGATAAGTAGGCAACACGCCGTAGCCACCATGCCAACGCCCACCGATTTTACGATAGCGGTCATTGCCTCGGCACGGGTAAAAATCATTAAAAAGTTATCGGGGGTGAAATTCCAGTCCTTATCGGTTACCGAATACACGCCGATAATGACGATGGGAAACACCACGAATAGTAGGAGAAAGAGGAAATACGGAATGCCGATATCCTTTCTGCGAAAACGGTACTTAGTCATTCTTCTCCTCCAACAAAGCAATTTGCAGCTTTTCGGTTAAAAATTCTACGCCAACCTGGTCGCCGTCGTCCCACGGGTCGATGGAGGCAACGTACAAAAGGCCGCCTTCTTCCGTTTTAAGTTCTACGTCGTAATGGTTGCCCTTATACAAAATGGAAACGACTTCTGCAATGGTTGCGCCTTCTTCTAAGTCGTCGCGCATGTCAACGCCATCAAAGGGCACGATAACCTTAATTTTTTTGCCGGAAAGATCGATAACCTCGCCGTTTGCATCTACCTTTTCTTCGTTTTCGTTCAGCGTCCAGCCTTCGGGCAGGAGGCAGTTGGTGTTGCATTCTACCTTTTCCCATCTGCCAAAGGAAATGACGCCGTCTTCTACCACTTCGCCCTCAAATTCGTTATACAGGCGAGCCTTTTTCATAATGTGAATATCCTGCGGCTTTACGAAGATACCCACCTTTTCGCCTACGTCCCAGTCCTGCGTGTCTTGTACGGTGTATTCGTAGCCACTCTTTACGCGCACGCCCATTTCGTAGTGCATGCCTTTAAAGGTTTTGCTGACGATAACGCCCTTTGCCATGGCGTTTTTGTTGTCTTCTTCTAAGAGATAAACGTCCTCGGGGCGAATAACAACGTCTACGGGCTCGTTTTTATTAAAGCCCTTATCTACGCAGTCGTATTCCGCGCCGTCGAACACAACCTTGCAATCTTCCTTCATAATGCCGTCGAAAATGTTGCTTTCGCCGATAAAGTCGGCAACGAAGGCATTTTTCGGTTCGTTGTAAATATCGGTGGGCGTGCCGATTTGTTGGATCAGTCCGTTTTTCATTACCACGACGGTATCGCTCATGGTAAGCGCCTCTTCTTGATCGTGCGTTACGTAAATAAAGGTAATGCCCAACTTTTTGTGCATTTCTTTCAGCTCGAGCTGCATTTCCTTACGCATTTTAAGGTCGAGCGCGCCAAGAGGTTCGTCTAACAGAAGCACCTTGGGCTCGTTTACGATTGCGCGCGCAATGGCAACGCGTTGCTGCTGACCGCCCGAAAGGGAGTTTACGTCGCGGAAGTCGTAGTCGGTAAGCCCTACCATTTTAAGCGCGTCGTATACCTTTTTCTCGATAACGTCCTTGGGGAGCTTGGTCTTTTTAACGCGTTTGTTGCCCTTTTTATCTACGTATTCCGTTTCGATGCGCTTTAAGCGGAGGCCGAACGCGATGTTATCGAACACGTTGAGGTGCGGAAACAGCGCGTAGCGTTGGAATACGGTGTTAATGGGGCGGAGGTGCGGAGGAATATCGAGGAGGTTTTTGCCCTCGAATAAAATTTCGCCGCCGTCCGGCATTTCAAAGCCCGCAATCATGCGGAGCGTAGTCGTTTTTCCGCAACCGGAAGGGCCTAAAAAGGTTACGAATTCCCCCTTGCGGATATATAAATCCATATGATCTACGACGACGTTATCGCCGTACGCCTTTACGATATTTTTAAGCTCAATAATTTTTTCTGCCATAATAGTACCTCTTACGCGTTTTATTAAAAGTTGGGGGGCGAAGAAATCCATAAAATCTTCGCGGGTTTGTCCGTGCGGTTGGTAATTTTGTGCCGTTTATCGGCGGAGTAATAAAAGCTTTCCCCCTTAGATACCACGCGCGTTTTTTTGCCGTGCGTAACGGCAATTTTGCCCTCTAACACAAAGCCGAACTCTTCCCCTTCGTGCGGAATGTCCTCTTCCGTTTCGCCGCCGGGGGCAAGCGTTACGAGCGCAGGCTCCATTTCGTTTTTTTGGGCGGAAGGAAT
>JAFOHH010000220.1 GCA_017421905.1 Clostridia bacterium | reverse complement strand
TGCCATTTCGCTGCAAAGCACGCCGCCTGCGCCCGTAACAACTGCAATTTTATCGGTTAAATTTACCGTAAAGGGAAGTTTCATTTGTTGTTCTCCTTTTCTTTTAGATGTTTTTCTGCCGATTCAAACAGTCCGTTTAAATATGCCGCTCCAAGAGCGCGGTCAAACAAGCCGTAGCCGGGTTTGCCGTCCTCGCCCCAAATGTTGCGTCCGTGATCGGGGCGTACGTACCCTTCAAACCCTGCCGCAACCAGCGCGTTTACCACGCCGTAAATATCTAGGTCGCCCGATGCGGTAAGGTGTCCCGCTTCGGTAAAATCGTGCGAGCCCGTCAGCTTTAGCTGGCGAATATGGGCAAAATGAATGCGGCTTGCGTACTTTTGCGCCATAGAAACGAGGTTGTTTTTTCGGCTTGCTCCAAGCGAACCCGTGCAAAAGGTAACGCCGTTTAAGGGGGAGGGTACAGCCGCAAACAGCTTTTCGTAAGAGTCCGCACCCGTGATAATGCGGGGTAAATCGAACATATCCCACGGGGGATCGTCGGGGTGAATTGCCATTTTAATTCCCGTTTCCTCCAAAGCGGGCAAAATGCCCTTTAAAAAGTAAACGAGGTTTTCAAACAGCTTTTCGTGCGTAATGCTTTCATATGCGGAAAGGAGGGCAATCAGCTCGTCCTTTTGATAGCTTTCGTCCCAGCCGGGGAGGTGCAGGTTGGTTTTATCCATACCCATCAGCTCGTCGTGGTGGTAAGAAAGAGAGGTGCTTCCGTCCTCGGCAACCGTTTTCAGGTTGGTGCGCAGCCAGTCGAACACGGGCATAAAGTTATAACAAACGCATTTCACGCCAAAGCGGCCTAAATTGCGCAGGGTTTGGGCGTATGCGGCAATCAGCTTATCGCGCGTGGGGCGGCCAAGCTTAATATCCTCGTGTACGGGAACGGATTCAATTACCTCCATTTCCAGCCCATTTTCTTGGCAAAGGGAATAAAGGCGCGCAATTTTTTCCGTGGGCCAAACCTCGCCAACGGGTACGTCGTACACGGCGGTAACAACGCCGCTCATGTTGGGGATTTGGCGGATGTGAGAAAGGGTAACGGGGTCGCTTTCCCCGTACCAGCGAAAGGTCATTTTCATTTTATTAGCTCCTTGGCGTTATAATAGCAAAGATCGGCTGCCGTTTGCTGCGCGTGCGAAAGAGCGCATTCTCCGGCCTCTACCTTTCTGCCTAAAAAGTCGCATAAAATTCTGCGGAAAAAGTCAAACCGACAGTAGCTGGAAAAGCTGCGGGAGTCGGTTAGCATACCGTAGCTCGTGCCGAGTACGGCGTATTCCGCAAGGGTGGTAAGATTGCGGCGAATCCCCTCTACCGTATCGTTAAACCACCACGCCGCCCCTATTTTTACGCGGGCAAACGCGCCCGAAAGAGCGGTGAGAGCGGGAAGAGATGCGTCGTTTAAGGGGTATAAAATCAGGTTGGGGCGTTCGCTATCCGAAAGCTGCTGCAAAAAGGTGAGAACCTCGCCCGTTTTGGGGGCTTCTCCCACGATATCGATGCCGCTATCTGCGCCGACTGCGGCAAACAGCTCGCGGTTTACGTTGCGTTTTACCGCAAAGTGCAGTTGGGCGGTGATATTGCGCTTTTTGTATTCCTTCATAAGGAACAGCAGCAGGTAGCCAAACAGCGCGTCCTTTTCCTCGGCGGAAAGGGCGTTTCTTTTCAAAAATAACGCCTCTGCCTCCTCTTTGTTTGCGTAGCAGCAGGGGAAAAATTCAAACCCGTGGTCGGCAATAAAGCAGCCCTTTTGGGTAAAGAAGTCCAGCCGCGCGCAAAGTGCCGCCGTAAAATCGGAAAGGGAGCAAATGGGCGTTCCCACCGCCTTTTCCAGGGCGGCAAGATATTCGTCCGTCGGGCAATACGCCTTATCGGGGCGGAAGGTAGGTGCAACTTTTACGCCGCCGTGCACGCCGTGGCAAGCGAGGTCGTCTACGGGGTCGTCGGTCGTTGCCAGGGCTTCTACGCCAAAGGCGGTTAGTAATTTTTGTACCGAAAGGGTACGCAATTTTTCGGTTGCCTCGCGGTAAATTTCCTCAGCGGTATCTTCGCCAAGGGGAAGGGTAATGCCAAACACCGCGCGCAGTTCCATATGCGTCCAGTAATATAAGGGGCTACCAACGAGCTTGGGCATAATTTTAGCGTACTGCAAAAATTTTTCTTTGTACGAAGCCATGCCCGTAATATAGTATTCTTCCACACCGCAAAGGCGCATAGAACGCCATTTGTAGTGGTCTGCGGCAAGCCAAAATTCGCCGATATCCGCAAAGGTGCGGTTTTCGGCAATGGCTTTTTGGTCTAGGTGGCAATGATAATCGATAATGGGCAAATCCTTTACCCCTTGATACAGCGTTACGGCTGAAGGGCAGGAAAGAAATAATTCGTCTTTAAAAAAGTCTTTCATTTTGAAATTTCCGTTTTGTTGTTTTTACTGCGGTAGGCGGCAAGAATCAGTCGCACGACCTTTGCGCCCTCTTCGCCGTTTATGGGGAAGGGTTTTCCTTCTGCAATACAGTCGTAAAAATGGGCAATGAGGGGCTCGTGTCCGCTGCCGTAGCAAACCTTGCCGTACTTGCTGGGTGCTAAAGCCTCGAAGGAAACGATTTTTTCGTTAATGACAACGTAGTTGGGCATAACCTTAATCGTTTCGCGCTTGCCTTCCGCGGTTTCCGCCCATACGGTCAGTTCTACGGGTAAATCGCGCCCGCTACCAATCGTTGCAAAAAAGTTGAGGGGGCTATCTCCTTCCATAAGCAGGGTTGCGGTGTCTTCTACCTCAATTTCCTTTTGCAGGGTTAAGTTAGAAACGCTTGCGGTAAGGGCTTTCGGCATGCCGCAAAGCCATTGCAACAGGTCTAAGGTGTGCAGGGACTGATTGATAAGCACGCCGCCGCCCTCGGTTGCCCACTTTCCGCGCCACGGGGCAGAAGCGTAATAGCCTGCCGTTCTTTTCCAAGCAACGAGAGCGTCGCCTGCAAGTATTTTCTTATCCGCAAGGTATTCTTTTGCATAGACGTTCGAGGCGTTATAGCGGTTTTGCAGGCATACGCCAAGCGTTGCCGAAGACGCGCGCTCCGCCTCTAAAATGCGTACGATATCTTCCTCGCAAATGCAAAGGGGCTTTTCGCAAAGCACGTGAATATTGCGTTTTAACGCCTCTATTACCATATCCGCGTGCAAATAGTGGGGCGTGCAAATATGTACCGCCTCGGGCTTTACCTCGTCTAAAAGACGGATATAATCGGTTTCCTTTACCGCGTCGTAAGCGGAAAGCTTGCTTTCATCTACGTCGCATACGGCGTAAAGGTCGCCGCGTTTTCTTAAAATTTCGGCGTGAACCGCACCGATTACGCCGAGTCCTACAACTGCAACTTTCATAAATTTTTTATTTGTTAAAACTGCTACCGGTAGAAGCGGTGGTATCCATAACGGTGGCGTCGCTACCTTCCTTTTTCGCAGAAGTCTCGCACCGTTTGGTCAGTTCGGCAAGGTAAAGGTCTTCGTCTACGGGCAGGGTTACTTCTTTTCCGCCCAGCCAGCCCGAAAGGGAAATGGCGTTGGTCAGCTCTACGCCCGCAATGCCGTCCGTTCCCAAAACGAACAGGTTTTCTTTGCCCAAAATCGCTTGGGTAAAGTTGTTGATGATGCCCGCGTGTTGGGGGTTTTCGCCGTCCGTTTCCACCTTAATAATTTCCTTATTCGGCGGGCGGAAGCCGTCTTTTGCCACCTTGGAGTATGCTTGAGAATCTTCCTCGTTTTTATACCAAACGAGCTCGTTGTTTTCGCAAAGCAGCTTGCCTTTCGTGCCCGAAATTTCCAAGCGGTTAGAGCCGGGGGCTTCTCCCGTGGTGGTAATAAACACACCCGTTGCGCCGTTTTTAAAGCGGAAGAATGCGGTAACCTCGTCTTCTACCTCAATGTTATGCCACTTGCCGTACTGGCAAAATGCGTTTACAGAGGCAGGCAGCTCGCCTACGATCCATTGCACGAGGTCAATTTGGTGGGGGCATTGATTAAACAGAACGCCGCCGCCTTCGCCCGACCAGGTTGCGCGCCAGCTGCCGCTATCGTAATAGCTTTGCGTACGGAACCAATCGGTAATAATCCAAGTAACGCGTTGCAGCTCGCCAATAGCGCCGCTTGCAATCATTTCCTTCATTTTGCGGTACAAACAGTTGGTTCTTTGGTTGAACATCATACCAAAGAGCGCGTTCGATTTCGCCGCTGCCTCGTTCATTTCGCGTACCTGCTTGGTATATACGCCCGCAGGCTTTTCGCACACGGCGTGAATGCCGCGCTTTAAGCATTCCATAACCATTTCGGGGTGGAAGTAGTGGGGCGTTTCTACGAGAACCGCGTCTACAAGTCCGCTATCCAGCATTTCGATATAGTCGGTAAAGTAGGTGATGCTTTCGTCCTTTAAGGTTTTTTTAGAATATTCAATTTTTGCGGGGTTGATATCGCAAAGGGCGGTGATATAGCCGTCCTTAATTTTGTCTTTCGCAAACAGGTGTACCGAATACATCGTACCTTGGTTGCCAAGGCCGATAATGCCGTATCTTACTTTTTCCATTTTCCTTATCTCCTTATAAGTTGTTTTTGATATAGGTGATGCTGCGTTTTACGGGCTCGAAGGGATCGGGCGCGTCTGCCGCGTTATCTTGTTCTACGTAGAAGTATTTTGCACCGCATTCTTCCGCCACCTTTTTAATAGCGGCAAAGTCAAACGTGCCGTCGCCAACCGAGGTAAATACGGGGTGGAAGTCGGGATTGGGCGTTCCTTCCTTTACGGTATAGGTATTTTTCCAATCCTTAAAGTGCACGCATTCCATTCTGCCTGCAACGCTGCGCATTTTTGCGGCAATATCCATACCGCCCATTTGTAGCCAGTACGTATCTATAATAAAGTGAATATACGGTGCGTTTTTTACCATATAATCAAAGGGCGTATCGCCCGATTCGTAGCGGAAAAAATCGAATTGATGGTGGTGATAGAAGAATTGAAAACCGCTCTTTTGCATCAGTTCTGCCGAACGGTTTAATTGATCAATGATATCCTTGGTTTTCTTTTCGTCCAAAATATCGGCAGGGGAAATGCAACCGAGGCCGATATAGTTGCAGCCGAACTTTGCGTGCTCCTCCATCAGCTTTTGGGGATCGTCGATAATGCGGCTTTGCGCAACGTGGGTAAGGTTTACGGGAATGCCCACCTGCTCGGTTACGCGCTTGATGCGATCTGCATCAAAGGCTGCCCCCGAGTATTGCAAATAATCGTAGCCCATATCTTTTAATTTTTGGGCGGTGGCAAGGAAATCCTCTTCCGTGCCGATTTTGTTGCGAATGGAATATAAATTAAGTCCTGCTTGCATGTTTCCAAATTCCTCCTGCGATTTCTTGATATCCGTTTGCGGTAAGGATGCCCTTTAAGGCGTTTGCCGCAGCGCTAAAAGCCTCCGTTGCGCTATCAAAGCGGTACTCGTGCTTTAATTCCGTATTGTCAATTTGCGCGTATCCGTCAAACAGCGCAAGGTGCGGCTCTAAGGTCAGCACCACGTCTTGTTCTTGATCGGCCTCTTTGGCGGCGATTCGCGCAACGATGGCAGGGATACCCCCGTCGCCCTTGCCTGCCGGAACGATAGCCTCCGTTTTTTTAGATGAATCCTTTATATGGAAGTACTTGGCGCGGCGTTGCAGCTCTAAAAGGGCGGCCTCGTCCTCTTCGCCCACCTGCACAAAGTTTGCGGGGTCGTAAACGGAGGATAGCGTAGGCACTTTATCCAGTAGCGCTATTACGCGCGCGGCGGTATCGCCGTAAATTTCCTTTTCGTTTTCGTGGCAGGGCGTAAGGCCGTATTCCGCAAGAATCTCCGCCATAGCGCGCATGCGGGAAACAACCTCCTCTTCCTCCTCGTAAGCGTTAAAAAAGCTGAATAGGCGCACGTTTTTCGCCCCAAAAACTTGGGCAATTTCACAAACGTGGCGTATTTCCTTTTCATATTCGCCAAAATCGGTAGTAACGTCCGTTTTGCCAAGGGGCGAGCCGATAGACCAAACGGAAATGCCGTTTTTTGCTAGTTCCGCAGCAATTTCTCGCGCTTCTTCCACGGTAAAATCCTTTACGTTTTTTCCGCTTACGCTTCTTAGCTCGGTCAAACAAATGCCGTTATCCTTCAGCGCGGCAATTTGCCCGGCAAGAGATGCGTCCGCTTCGTCTGAAAAGGCGCAAAGCCGAATCATAAAAACCCTCCTCTTTTTCCCTTATGTAAAACATAAAGAGTCTTTTCTTCTATTTTAGCACTCGATAAACGAAAAGTTAATAGCAAAAACAGCATAAAACCTTGCATTTTTGGCAAATTTGAGTTATAATGAAAAAAACCATAAATTTTTTTGTTATAATAACGGCGTGGCACAACGGAAAAGAGGAAAAGGGTATGAATTTCGTCTATAAAAAAAGAAAGCCGTCGGAAGAGGTAGAGCAGTTTCATCGCCACATGCACAACGAGTATGAAATTCTCTATTTTTTGCAGGGGGATACCGAGTATTTTATCGAAAGCACGGCATACCGATTGCAACGGGGCGACCTGCTTTTGGTAAAGCCGCGCACCTATCACCACGTAAATCGGCTATCCAACGCCGTATACGAGCGGTTTGTTATTACCTTTTCGGAAGAAGAAATAAGCGGCGGCTTGTTTACTTCCTTAAAGGATAAGCAGGGCATTTACGCCGTGCCGCAGGGCGGCATAATAGATAGGTTTTTTCAAACGGTAATTGAAGAAAAACAACGCTTTTCTCCCGAGGAAATGGAGGCGTTTAAAAGGGCGGGGCTTACCCAAATTTTGGTTCAGCTGTTGCATATGCCCGCCAAAACGCACATTTTACCCAAGCGCGCCCACCCCACGCTAGAAGCAATTTTAAAATACGTAAACGAGCATCCGGAGGCAGACCTTAGTGCCGAAAAGCTCGCCGCCAAATATTTCGTTAGCGTTTCTTGGGTGGTGCACGCCTTCCGCAAAAACCTTGGCATATCGCTTATGCAATACGTCAACCAAAAAAAGGTGCTGTACGCGCAAAAGCTCATTCAGCAGGGCGTTTCTCCTACGGAGGCGGCGTTGCAATGTGGGTTCGATACCTACACCACTTTTTACCGTCAATACAAAAAAACCTTAAACCGTTTACCCAAAACGGATAAGCGGTAGTGCGGAAATAAAAGCCGTTTCATTTTTCAGTAACAGCGAAAGCCGTTTGGCTTTTAAGGCAAAAAAATAGTAAAAAATACACAAAGAGGATACCATTATGGAAAGAACGCAATTTGAAAAGCTGGTTGCCGACGTTCGCATCGTGCCCGTCGTAGTAATCAAAGATCTGCAAGACACCATTCCCACCCTTTCTGCCCTTCGCGAAGGGGGAATCCCCATTGCAGAAATCACCTTCCGCACCGCTTGCGCAAAGGACGCTATTGCCCTCGGCGCAAAAACCTTCCCCGACGTAGCCGTTGGCGCAGGTACGGTGTTAAACGCAACGCAGGCTAAAGAAGCCATTGCCGCAGGTGCTTGCTTTATCGTTTCGCCCGGGCTTTCGGAAGAGGTTGCCCGCATTTGTAACGAGGCAAACGTACCTTATTTCCCCGGCTGCGTAACGCCTACGGAAATTATGCGCGCGCTCGATTTTGGCATCACCACGGTAAAATCTTTCCCGTGCAACGTATACGGCGGCATTGGCGCAATTAAGTCCTTTGCCGGTCCTTTCCCGCAGGTAAAATTCCTGCCTACGGGCGGCATTACCAAGGAAACGCTCAAAGAATATTTAGACGTTCCCAACATTGCCGCGGTTGGCGGAAGCTTTATGATGAAGGGCGATATTACTGCAAGCTGCAGAGAAGTTATGGAGATTGTAAAATGAAAAAAGTAGTTACGTTTGGAGAATTAATGCTGCGCTTAGCGCCGGAAGGCTATTTGCGCTTTGTGCAAAGCGATAAGCTGGAAGCAACCTTTGGCGGGGCAGAAGCCAACGTTGCCGTATCCCTTGCAAATTACGGGGTAGATGCGGCTTTCGTTACCAAGCTCCCCTCGCACGAAATCGGCCAAGCGGCGGTTAACTCCCTCCGCAAATTTGGCGTAGATACGACGAAAATTGTACGCGGCGGCGACCGCGTTGGTATTTACTATTGCGAAAAGGGCGCATCGCAACGCCCCAGCAAGGTTATTTACGACCGCGCAGGCAGTGCCATTGCAACGGCAAAGGCGGCTGATTTCGACTGGAACGCTATTTTCGAGGGCGTTACTTGGTTTCACTTTACGGGCATTACGCCCGCCCTTTCGGACGACGTTGCGCAAATTTGTCTTTCCGCTTGCCGCGCCGCAAAAGAAAGGGGCATTACCGTTTCTTGCGACTTAAACTTCCGCAAAAAGCTGTGGAGCAAGGAAAAGGCAGGCAAGGTAATGGGCGAGCTTTGCCATTACATCGATTACTGCATCGCTAACGAAGAAGACGCGAAAGACGTTTTTGGCATCGAGGCGGAAAATTCCGATATTTACGGCGGTAAATTAAACCGCGAGGGCTATATTTCGGTTGCGAAACAGCTTACCGAACGCTTCTCCTTTAAGGGCGTTGCCATTACGCTTAGAGAAAGCAAAAGCGCAAACGATAACGATTGGAGCGGTATGCTTTACACGAATGGCGTGGCGTCCTTCTCCAAAAAATATTCCATGCATATCGTAGACCGCGTAGGCGGCGGCGATAGCTTTGGCGGCGGCTTAATTTACGCCCTGTTAAACGGCTACGACGCGCAATCCGCCATCGAATTTGCCGTTGCCGCAAGCTGCTTAAAGCATTCTATCGAGGGCGATTATAACATGGTTTCCCTTGCGGAAGTGCAAAACCTTGCCGGTGGCGACGCCAGCGGCAGAGTGCAACGTTAACCCCTTACGAGGAACTGTTTTTAAAGATGAAATTTACGGGCACGGAGCTTTCCGTTCCCGTATTTTTTCGCGCTTTTACGAAGAGTTTGCCCTGCCCCCTTTACCCTAGGAGGGGAATGTTGCCGTATCCGTTTGACAAAAGCCGAGGAAAGAGGGTATAATGTAAAAAGTTTTTGTCGCTTTCTAATTTTCGGCACATAACGGGCAGAGGGCCAACGTATATTATAACCGCACGGCTTGCAAGCAACGGCGCGTATGCAGCGGATAAGCCACGACAAAACAAAGGAAAACAGTGCACGACGAATGCGCACGGAGGAACGATATGTGGGGATTTCCCTATTTTTTAAAAAGCGCGCTGCTTGGCGTTGCGCTTGCTATGGACGCCTTTTCCGTTTCGCTCGCAAACGGACTTGCCGAGCGTCAAATGAAGGCGCGCAAGGGCGTGGCAATTGCGGGAACGTTTGCCTTTTTTCAGGCGTTAATGCCTTTAATCGGTTGGTTTTTCGTACATACGGCGGTAACTTATTTTAAAGCGGTGCAGCCCTTTATTCCGTGGGCGGCACTCCTTCTTCTCGGCGCAATCGGCGGAAAAATGATTTTCGACGGCGCAAAAACTACCGAGTGCGAGGTAACGCGCGTTACGGGTGTGGGCGGCATTTTGGTGCAGGGTATTGCAACCTCTATCGATGCGCTTTCCACCGGGTTTACCATTGCCTCATACGATTTTCCCCACGCGCTGGTTTCCGCGCTCGTTATTGCGGCGGTTACCTTTTTCATGTGTGGGGCGGGGGTTGCCATCGGTACGAAATTTGGCAAATGCTTTCAGGGGAAAGCCACCCTTGTCGGCGGTATTATTTTAATTGCCATCGGCATCGAGGTTTTTTTAAAAGGAATTTTATAAAATATTGCCACTAACGCGGTAAAGCCGTTTATTTTCCGATAAAGCCACTCTTTTGGAGTGGCTTTTATTTTTTTGGCGTTTTGTAAGGAAAAATTTCCTTACCTATTGACATCGGTGGTTTTTTCCGTTATACTTTTTGGGTAACAATCCTATTTTTAAGGAGGAAAAATGATGAAACTGAAAAGATTATCTCTCATTCTTTGCGCAGTTTTTGCCGTAACCATGGCGGCGGCGTTCGTTACCGTTGCGCCTGCTAATGCAATGATCGGCCTGAACCTGTTAAAAGATTATACAGTAAAAGATGCGGGGTTGAGCCTTTGGAATGCCGGTTGGAATGCGACGGGCTCTATCCATAAATACTCCAAAGAATCGCATACCGACGACGGCTCGGGTAGTATTTACGTAGAGCATCCCCTTGACGGAACAACCAATTCGCACGTGGCGCAAAAAATCGAATTGGTAGAAAATGCAAAATACTACTATTCGGTATGGATTAAGGCAGAAGATATCCAAATTACAACCCATAACGGCAACGGCGGTGCGTATATTAAATTCGACGACCGCTATGGCGGCGATTTGGGTGGCAGAAACATAGCAGGCAGCTACGATTGGACCTTTTACGAGGGCTATTTCACTCCGCCCGAAACGGGAACCTATTCCTTTACCTGCCGCATTTGGGGCGCTTACGGAAAAGCGTGGTTTGACGACCTTTGCATTAAAAAGGTAGAGGAAATCGATAGCGAAGTATTAAAGCATTGGGTAGAAGAAGAAAAGGTGGATTTCCCCTTAGACGACGGCGGCTTTACCTTGGTAGGCATCGGCGATACGCAAGGTTTGGCAGCAAACGTTGCTTATAACAACCGCTATATCAATATGGCAGAATGGTTGGTAGCGAATAAAGAAAAGCTCAACTTGCAATACGCAATGCACCTTGGCGATATCGTAGATAGCTGCGGCGATGCAAATCAATGGGTAACGGCGGCTGCGGCGCATAAAATTATGCAAGACGGCGGCTTAAAATATTCTCTTTCTCCCGGCAACCACGACTACGCAGGTCTCATCGGTCTTGCAAGCGGCGTGTACGTTCCGCGCGACCTTACCACCTACAACGCAACCTTTAAAAGGGAAGACCAAGTGGCATGGCTTGGCACCGAAAACTTCGGCACGTTTAACGACACCATGGACAATAGTTGGCATAAGTTTGAAGTGGACGGTTATAAATATATGATCATCGCGCTGGAATTCGGTCCGACAATGGAAGTGTTAAACTGGGCAAACGATCTTTGCGAAGCAAACCCCGACCATAACGTTATCGTAACCACGCACTGCTATATTAACGGCGACGGTGGCTTCCAAAACGACACCACGGCTCACCTTAAGGATGCAACTACGCCTGCACAAATGCGCGACAACCTTATTTTAAAGCAGCCTAACATCTTTATGGCAATCGGCGGACACTTCGTATCCTACGGCGTAACGACCTCGGTTATTTACGGCGAACACGGTAACCAACAGAGCGTGTCAGTGAGCTGTACAAAACCTACAGCATTGGATGGTCGAAGCTCAGCGGCGCGGTCAGAAACCGAGTTATTGCCGCGAATCTCACAAAAAGAGAGCGCGAGGTTGCCAAGCTCGCAGCATTCGGTCACACCACTAAGGAGATCTCGTCTATGCTCTTTATCTCCGAATCCACCGTAAAGCAGACGGTGCTCAAGGTAGTGCAAAAAACCGGTGTAAAAGACAGAACAGAGTTCTACACAATACTTTAAAGGAGTTTTATTATGTTTAAAATCAAGCTTGTTTCCTCTCTTGAGAAGGTCTTTATAGATGATAATATTGCCGATTTCAAAGAGCTTGCGCCCTTCTCCGTATTAAGCGGTGAGCGATTCTCGGTGCAGCTATTATACGTTGACGAGGGCGAGGACTACACCTTTGATAGACGTCCTCTTGCAGATCTTACCCTCGGCGGCACACTCGCAAAATACGCAAACGTACGTGACGTGCGAAACGTACCCGTTGACAGACCGATAAGCCCCGAAAGACACGACGACCAGTATCTTAGAAAGACACCCGGCATCTACCCCGATCTTCTTACTCCCATGCGCTACGGCGGCAAGGTGGTTATCGGCAGAGATAAGCTTCGTTCACTCTGGATAGAGATAGAGCCTCCACACGATCTTGTGGGGGAACAGGATCTCACACTTACCGTATCGGTTGGGGATATCAAGTTCACT
>JAFOHH010000219.1 GCA_017421905.1 Clostridia bacterium | reverse complement strand
TTTGCGCCCTGATGCAAGCTGATTTTTCCGCCTGCAAAAACGACCTTTCCCTTGCCCCGACCGTAAAAAGATTGCGCGAGGAACGGGAAAATATGGTGCGGCTGGGCGTTCCCTTTTCTCCCGCGCAGTTAAAGCTTTCTGCCACCGAACTAACCCGCCTTGGCTTTGCAGGGAAAGAAATAGGCGATGCGCTTACCTTTTTGTGGGAAGAATGCGTTTTGCACCCCGAAAGCAATTCGCCCGAAAAGCTGTTAAAGCTTGCCCGCCGCCGCTTGGAGAGGTTTCATTCGCCACCTGCCAGCAAGGAGCTTGTTCCCCTATAAAAAGGCAAAATCACACAAATAAAATGAGCAGACGTGTAAGAAAAACTCTCGTACGTCTGCTCTTTTTTTCGTTTTTTATAATGCCGTGCGGCTGTTATTTTTTCATTGCGGAAGAATGCTTATGCAGGTAGCGCGCCTCGAAAAAGCTGAGCTTTTCGTCGCGCAGGCGTTTTACCGTTAAATCGTCCACGCGGGCTTGAATTTGCTCTGCCTTATCCTTTTTTGCGGCAAGCACGCGCGCCTCTTTTCTTTGTTTTTCCGCTTGCACGTAATCGCTTTGAAAGCGTTTTGCAACCGCGCCGATTTTGCTTTTGCAAAGGCCGCCGTAAGAATCGATTACGTACGCCGCAAGCTTTTTGGGCGGAACGGTAAGGCTGGTAAGAACCTCTTTTTCGCAGTCCTCTACGTTTAAGTGCAGTTCTAAAGAAGAGCGTGCGGGGATAACGACCTTTGCGCCTTCTGCAATTCCGTTTTGCGCGCGGTATTCCTTCATATAATCGTAAAAGGTAAGCCCGCAGGAAATGCCGAGGGCGGTAACCGTCATATCGTTAAGCGATTTGTTGCTGATAATAACGTTTAGCGTGCCGTCCCCCTCGCAAATGCCGGTAAAGGAAAACTTTTTCACGTAGAAATTTTTATAAATTTTGCCGCTCATAATAACGATAACGATGCAAAGCGCAATGGTTATCAGCAGTAAAAAGCCGAGCACGAATACTTGATTTTCTTTAATTGCTCCCATAAGATGCCTCCTCGTTTGCTAAGTTTAATTCCCCCTCGTTAGCAGGGGTGGGTTGCGTAAAATTGTCCTGCGGGGGCGCAATTTGCGTGGCGTACGCCTGCGCCAAAAGTCGCTCCGTAAGGCGGTTTGCCTTTTGTACCGCGCCCTGCGTTTCCTTGGTAAAGAGTGCGCCCTTGCTGCAAAGATAAAGGTTTAACTCGGTTGCGGCAGGGCAGGAAATGGCAAGTGCCGCGTTATAAAACTGCGCCGTGGGGGCAAACTTCTTTTCCAAAATAACAAAGGTGGAAAGAATGCCGCTTTCCGCCGCCCTAAGGGCAAGACGCTCGGCGTTTACCTCCTTGGCAAAGGTTGCAAGATAATCTGCCGCCTCCTCGTTTTTTAAGGAAAGTGCCAGTAGCAGCAACTCTACGGGGTCGGTATTGCCGCGCTCGGTCATCGCTTTTAGCGTTTCCAAACTTCCTCCGCGAAGGGCCGCCAAAGCACATTTTTGCTCGATTGCCGCGGCAAGCAGCTCGTCGTCTCTTTTTAAGGCGGAAAGGGCGGAAACAAGACCCTTTAAAAAGCCCGTTTCGGCAAGGGCGTAGCAAGAAGCCTTTCTATCTGCCGTTTTGGGGAGAAGATAGCCGGCAAGCCGTTCGCCCCGCACCTTTGCCGCAAGAACAAGCGCACGCTCGGGCGTGAGTAGGCTTTCGCTCCTCGTTTTTTTAATAGGGCCAAACACCTTTTCGGTAACCGCCACTTTGTGGGCAAGCAAGCGGTCTACCAGGTCGGTTTTTCCCGTTTTTTCCACTTCGGCAAAAAACTCTTCGGCAACCGCACCCGTAAAGGAATCGGTTTTCGCCTCGCCAAAAAAGGTTTCCATGTAATTTTCGGGGTTGAGCTTTGCCCGAAGACAGCCCACCGCTATTTTAAGTAGCGCCCGCGCTTTGGTTGGCGAAGGATATAAAGGCAACGCACAGCCGGAAAGCATATATTCAAAAAGCTTATTGTCGCGTGCGTCTACCGCGTATTCTATTAAATATTTACCCGTGTTATCGGGAATGTTTACTTGGTCGCGCTCGCTTTCCAGTCGCTTTACGGCAAGCATTCCTCCCTTTACCGCTTTATAGTAGGGAGAATCCTCCTCTTTCGTTCCGCTTTCAAAGGCGATTAGCGATTCTTCTTCCATTCCAAGATAAGCCGCAATGCGTTTTAACGTGGGCGCGTCAAACACCGTTTTCCCCGCCAGGGCGGAAAGCATCGCGTCGTAGCGCATTCCCACACGCTCGGCAAGCTGCTCTGCCGAAACGGTGCGCTCTACCAAACGTTTTTTGATGCGCTCTACCACGGTTTGCGTTTCGTTTACAATGGGCATAAAGTCCTCCTTTCCCCTTTACGCTGGGGATTTTCGTTATAAAAAGTCGTCGTATTTGTTTTTAACTGCGGCAAGCAACCTCTTTTTCTTATAAAAGAAATTACTTTAACAGGCGCAGACCCTTTGGGTAGTGATTTTTTACGGCAGTTCCGCTTACCTTGCATAGCCCTAAGGGGTAACCGTTTACCGCAACCACGCCGTAGCCACGGAAATCGGCATCGGCAGTTAACTGTTCGCCGCGCAAATACCGCTCGATTTCCTCACTTTCCGCATCAAAGGAAATTACGCGGCTCGATTCTCCCTTTTTTAAACAAAGCGCTGCGCCGTGTAAGGGTTCAAGCCGTTTTTCCTCTACACGCAAGGCGGCAACGCCGCCGCGCACCAGTCTTACGCCCTTGGGTACGGCAAAGCGAGGGGAAATTAAAAACACGGTATCGTGAAAGCGGCCCAGGCGCAAATCGCCGTCCTTGTTTACGCCAAGAGAGGAAAGTAGCTCCTCCGCCTCCTTTTTTTCGCTTTTTAAGGGAAGAAAGGGGTTTTGATAGGCAACCTTCCGTTGCGTATCCTCCCCCGTTTTTTGTAATAGGCAGGCAAAATGCCCTTCTCCGCAAAAGGTGTGGGGGAACAGGCGCATCGCCTCGGGGAGTCCGTATCCGCGCCGCGCAACCGCGCGCATTGCAGGCGGCGGCTCTATGGGGATAAAGTTGGGGTGCTCTTTTAAAAAGGAAAGCACAACGCCCTCGTTTTCTTCCGTATTCAGGGTGCAGGTGGAATATACCATTACCCCTCCGCTTTTTAGCGTTTTCGCCGCGCTTTTTAATATTTCCTGCTGGCGAAGGCTACACGCCGTTACGTTTTCGGCATTCCAGTCGCGAAGGGACGCCTCTTCTTTTCGGAACATTCCCTCTCCCGAGCAGGGCGCGTCTACCACGATGGCG
Organism: Clostridia bacterium; assembly: GCA_017421905.1. Lineage (GTDB taxonomy): Bacteria > Bacillota > Clostridia > Christensenellales > Borkfalkiaceae > SIG402. The sequence goes on along the minus strand of JAFOHH010000219.1, from coordinate 381 downwards.
TCGAACGCCTCCAAGGCAAGGGGCTCTAATTCCTTGGGGCTCATAGAACAAACGGCGGCGTGCTTTGCGCCCATACGCTCTAAGTTAGAGGCAAGCGTTACCGCGCGCGCCATTACGATTTCGTTACAAAGTAAAAAGGAGCTATCGTCCATCGCCGAAAGAATTTGCGTAGACTTTCCGCCCGGCGCGGCGCAAAGATCTAAAATATTGCCCTTTAAGTAGGGGGAAATAGCCGCCACGGGCAGCATGGCGGAGGGTTCTTGCAAATAAATAAGCCCCGCGTGATGATAGGGGTGCGATCCCAGCTTTTTTTCGCCCAGAAAAAACCCGTCTTTTGTAAAGGGAACGGGGTCGGTTGCGCCAAGCGCCGTTGCAATTTCC
>JAFOHH010000218.1 GCA_017421905.1 Clostridia bacterium | reverse complement strand
GCGCTATTTCGTCTTTGTAAAAGAATTCCCCATGAACGCCGCAGGCAAAATTCTTAAATATAAAATGAAGGAGCAATCGATCGAGTTGCTCGGATTATAAATTGCTTCGTTACGTTGGGGCGTGCCGCCAAGCGGTGCGCCCCGCGGACTTTTTATCTAGGGTGTGGAAAGCGGATTTTTAGCAAACAGAGTTATAAATGGCAACGAAAACCAGCATTTCGGCCCACTCTTTTTTCCTTATGGGTTGACACCACCCCGGGAAAATGCTATAATAATTTTTAAAAGAAACAACGCTGTGCGCTTTGCAAACTGCGGCGAGTAAAACGCAAACGCTTATAGGAGTAGAAAATGAAATACGAAATTACGGTAACCAAAACGACTGCGCCCAAGCAAAAGCCCACCGACGAAAAATCGCTTGGCTTTGGCAGAATTTTTACCGACCATATGTTTTTAATGGATTATTCCGACAAAGAGGGCTGGCACAACGGCAGAATCGTACCCTTTGGCATGATTCCTACCCATCCCGCGTCTACCGTGTTCCACTACGGTGCGGAAATTTTTGAGGGTATGAAAGCATACCGCACGGCAAACGGCGATATTCAGCTGTTCCGCCCTATGGAAAACGTAAAACGCTTTAACAACAGCGCGGCTCGCCTTTGCTTGCCTCAGCTGGACGAGGAAGGTTGCTTAAACGCCATTTCTACCTTGGTAGAGCTGGAAAAGGACTGGGTTCCGCACAGCGAGGGAACTTCGCTTTACATTCGCCCCTTTATGTACGGTAACGACCCCCACCTCGGCGTGCACGCCGTGGCAAACGCTACCTTTGCAATCATTTGCTCGCCCGTCGGCGCATATTATAAAGAGGGAATTAACCCCGTTAAAATTGCCATTGAAGAAGAAGACGTACGCGCGGTTCGCGGCGGTACGGGTTATGCAAAATGCGGCGGAAACTACGCGGCAAGCCTTCGCGCAGGGCAAAAGGCAGAACAAAACGGCTTTACGCAAGTGCTTTGGCTGGACGGGGTAGAACGCAAATATATCGAAGAGGTAGGCAGTATGAACGTTATGTTCAAGCTGGGCGAAACCATCGTAACGCCTGCCCTTACCGGATCGGTGCTCCCCGGTATTACCCGCAAGTCGTGCATCGACCTGTTAAAGGCTTGGGGCTACACGGTAGAAGAACGCCTTTTCTCGGTAGACGAACTCATTGCCGCGGCAGAAAACGGCACGCTGAAGGAGGCTTGGGGTACGGGTACGGCGGCAGTCGTATCTCCCATCGGCAAGCTGTACTATAACGGCGTAACGCACGTCGTTACCGATAACCAAATCGGCGCGCTCACCCAAAAGCTGTACGACGAGCTTACCTCCATTCAATGGGGCAAAAAAGAAGACGTATTCGGCTGGACGTACAAGGTTTGTAATGGCTAATTCCGCGCTTGAAAACACGCACAATATAGCCCCAACCGCGCAAGGCGAAGGGCAACCGATGCAAGGAGAGGTCGCAAGCCGTTCCCCCCTTTTTACGGGCCGCCCCGTAAAGCGCGTAACGCTGTTTGCAGGGCATTACGGTAGCGGAAAAACCAACCTTGCGGTCAATTACGCATTAGCGCTTGCCGCAAGCGGAAAAACGGTAAAAATTGCCGATCTCGACATCGTAAACCCCTATTTTCGCACCAAGGATAGCGAACGGGCGTTAAAGGAGGCAGGCGTAACCTTAATTTCGCCCACCTATGCAAATACGAGCGTCGATTTACCCGCCCTGCCGCAAGAAGCCTACGCCCTCGTTATGCGAAGAGACGCCTTTGCGGTAATGGATATCGGCGGCGACGACAGAGGCGCGTACGCGCTCGGCAGATACGCCCCTTACCTTGTGGAGGAAAACGATTACGAAATGGCGTTCGTGGTCAATTTTTATCGCCCCCTATCGCGCACGGCGGAAGAGGCTTACCAAATTATGAAGGAAATTGAGGCGGCGGCGCATCTTCCCTTTACCGTTATCGTAAACAACTCTAACGTAGGGGAGGATACGACTGCGGCGGACGTGTTAAAAACGGCAAGTGAGGCGCAAAAGCTTTCCGAGCTTTGCGGACTGCCCGCCCATTATTATTCAGCAAAAAAGGACGTAGCGCGCGAAATTGCCAACGCTTTTCCGCTTACGTTGCAAGAAAAATATTTTTAATGCTAAGGAGAAAATCTTATGGCAAAAGTAACCTTTAACAGCGATTTATGCAAGGGCTGCTCCCTTTGTGTAGACGCTTGCCCCAAGCATATCATTGCTTTGGCAAAGGATAAAATTAACGCAAAAGGTCATTATCCTGCGGAAATTACCGACGAGGCTGCGTGCATCGGCTGTGCGTTTTGCGCAACCATGTGCCCGGACTGCGTAATTACCGTGGAAAAATGAGGTGAATTATGAAAGATAAAGTACTAATGAAGGGTAACGAAGCCATTGCCGAAGCGGCAATTATCGCAGGTTGCCGTCACTATTTCGGCTATCCCATTACGCCGCAAACGGAAATTGCCGCATATATGGCAAAGCGCATGCCCAAAATCGGCGGCACGTTTTTGCAGGCGGAAAGTGAAATTTCTGCCATCAATATGGTATACGGCGTTGCAGGCACGGGCCATAGAGTTATGACCTCCTCCTCAAGCCCCGGAATTTCCTTAAAGCAAGAGGGTATTTCCTATATCGCAGGGGCAGATCTTCCTGCGGTTATCGTCAACGTACAACGCGGCGGCCCCGGTCTTGGCGGCATTCAACCCGCGCAGTCCGATTATTTTCAGGCGGTAAAGGGCGGCGGCCACGGCGATTATAAACTCATCGTTCTTGCGCCTGCATCGGTGCAGGAAATGGCAGACCTTACGATGAAAGCCTTTGACCTTGCCGATACCTACTGCATGCCCACTATGGTACTTGCAGACGGCACGATGGGGCAAATGATGGAGCCCGTAACCCTGCCGGAGCCTTCTAACTTTAAGGTGGAAAAGCCCTGGGCGGCAACGGGTACGGAGTGCAAACGCAAGCACAACATCATCAATTCCCTTTACTTAAAGCCCGAGGAATTAGAGCGCACCACGGTAGAACGCTTTAACCGCTACCAAACGGTAGAGGAAAAGGAATGCCTTTGGGAAGAATTTATGACCGACGACGCCGACTACTGCGTAGTGGCGTTTGGCATTGCGGCGCGCGTTGCTAAAAACGCCATCGTCGCTGCAAGAAAGGAGGGGATTAAGGTGGGCTTAATTCGCCCCATTACCCTTTGGCCCTTCCCCAAAGCCGTGCTTTCCCAAACGGCAAAGCGCGTAAAGGCTTTCCTTTCGGTAGAGCTTTCCATGGGGCAAATGATCGAGGACGTGCGCCTTGCCGTAGAATGCTCTCGCCCCGTATATCTTTGCAACAGAACGGGCGGTATGATTCCTTCTCCCGAAGAAGTGCTTACCGCAATTTATAACATGACCAAGGAGGGAAAGTAAAATGAAGGTTTTTGATAAGCCCAAGTCGCTTGCTCCCATTCCTTTCCATTATTGCCCCGGTTGCACGCACGGCATTATTCACCGCCTCGTTGCCGAAGCCATCGACGAGCTTGGCATCGAAGGGAAAGCCATCGGCGTAGCCCCCGTAGGCTGTGCGGTAATGGCGTACGATTATTTTACCTGCGACATGGCAGAGGCAGCCCACGGCAGAGCCCCCGCCGTTGCACCGGGCATTAAACGCGCCCTCCCCGATAATATCGTGTTCACCTACCAAGGCGATGGCGACCTTGCCTCTATCGGTATGGCGGAAACGGTACACGCCGCAACGCGTAACGAAAACATCACCATCATTTTCGTAAACAACGCTATTTACGGTATGACGGGCGGACAAATGGCACCCACCTCTCTCCCCGGCCAGGTAACGCAAACCTCGCCCTACGGCAGAGACGTAGCAACGCAAGGTTACCCCATTAAGGTTTCGGAAATGCTTGCCGCACTCGATGCGCCCTATTATATCGAACGCGTTGCCGTAAACAACGTAAAAAACGTAAAAAATGCCAAAAAGGCAATTAAAAAGGCCTTTCAAAACCAAGTGGAAAACAAAGGCTTTTCTCTTATCGAGGTCGTTTCCTCCTGTCCCACAAACTGGGGTATGACGCCCGCAAACGCCTTAAAGTGGGTGGAAGAAAGCATGATTCCTTACTACCCCTTGGGCGTATATAAGGATAAATCGAAGGAGGTGCAAGAATGACGACGCAAATTTTAATTGCAGGCTTTGGCGGCCAAGGCGTTCTCTTTACGGGCAAATGCCTTGCAACCGTTGGTATGCAAGAGGATAAGCAGGTCAGCTGGCTACCCTCCTACGGCCCGGAAATGCGCGGCGGCACGGCAAATTGCAGCGTTATTTTAAGCGACGAACCCGTTGGCTCGCCCATCGTTTCCTCGCCCGACGTTCTCCTTGCTATGAACCTGCCCTCTCTCGATAAATACGAAAACGCAACGGTAAAGGGCGGCAAAATTTTCATCGATAGCACGCTAATCGAACGCAAAATTGAGCGTAGCGACGTAAACGCCTATTACGTGCCTGCCACCCGTTTGGCGTTGGAGCTGGGATTGCCCACCCTTGCCAACATGATTATGCTGGGTAAAATGATAAAGGAAACGGGCGTGGTTACCTTCGATTCTGCCGCAGAGGCTATGAAAAAGGTGGTTTCCGCCAAGCACGCCAACCTGTTAGAGGCTAATATGAAAGCCTTAAAAACGGGCTACGACTATGCGGAATAAATATCGTATTGTATAAAAATCTGCGCCCCGCGGCTTTTGCCGCGGGGCTCTTTTTATGGTTTTTTTCGGGAGGAAAGGGGTTTTACGGGAATTGTTGCGAGGGGCAAAATTCATTTTTTTGCAAATAATCCTCACTTTTTTGTGCATATTTTCAATTGAAATTATCATTTTTCTATGATATAATAAAAGAAAAGCTAAAAGGAGAATCGTTTATGAAACCTTTTTCTCTCAATCAAATTGCAATTACGGACGGCTTTTGGGCGGAAAAGCAACGCATCAATGCCGAAATTACCGTAAAAAGCGTATACGAACGTTTTGCGGAAACGGGACGCTTTGCCGCTTTAAAATGCAGTAAAGAACCGCACGAGGCACACGTTTTTTGGGATAGTGATGCCGCCAAATGGTTGGAGGGGGCGGCGTATCTGCTTTCGAGAAAAGAAGATGCTGCCATCCGCGCGTGGTACGAAGAGTCCGTGCAGGACATCCTTGCCAACCAATGCGAAAACGGTTACTATAACAGCTTTTTCCAAGTAAAAGCGCCCGAAAAAATTTTCACCGAACGTCCCTCGCACGAGCTATACTGCGCAGGACATTTGTTTGAGGCGGCGGTTGCGGCAAAGCAGTATTTAAACGACGATAGATTGCTCGGCTTTGCCTCTCGCTACGTCGATTATATTACCGAGCGTTTTATGGTTAAGCGCGATGCTACCTTCGTAACGCCCGGGCATCAGGAAATTGAGCTGGCTCTCTTCCGCTTGTACGAGTTGACGGGCGAAGAAAAATACCGCGTGCTTGGACAATTCTTTTTGGACGAGAGAGGAAAAAAGGTAGAGCAATCCTACGACTTTGCCGAATCGACCTACTCCCAAAGCCATCTCCCTGTAAGAGAGCAACGCGAAACGCACGGCCACGCCGTACGCCTTTTATATCTCATGATTGCCATGGCAGATAGCGCGCGCCTCACGGGCGAAAAGGAAATGAAAGAAGCGGTGGAAGGGATGTTCCAAAACATCGTTACCAGTAAAATGTACGTAACGGGCGGCGTGGGCAGTACGCACGCGGCAGAACGCGTTTCCGTCCCTTACGATTTGCCTAACGATACCGCTTATAGCGAAACGTGCGCCTCCATTGCGCTGGTACTGTTTTGCGACCGCATGCTCCGCTTGACGGGCGAAGCCGTGTACGGCGACGTGTTAGAGCGCGCGCTTTATAACGGCGTTATGGCAGGGCTTTCCCTTTCGGGCGACGGATTTTTCTACGTTAACCCCTTGGAAATGGATCTTACCAAGACCAAATACAATTTGGAGCGTTGGGGCATCAATCGCGAATATGCGGCTATTACCCAGCGCGTTAAGGTGTTCGATTGTTCTTGCTGCCCGCCCAACGTAATCCGTTTTATAGAGCAAATCCCCTCCTTTATTTGGTATGCAGATGAACAGAAGGGCGAGCTGATGCTTTCCCAACCCATCACTTCTACCCTAAACAGCAGCTTTGCCGATTGCGAGGTGCAAGCAAACCTCCCCGTAGATGGAAAAGTTTCCGTTAAAGTAAATAGCCACGGCAAGCCGATTATGCTGAAAATTCGCAAGCCTGCTTGGTGCGGCGTTGCGTTTGAGGGGGAAGAAAACGGCTATATCGTGCGCCGCGGCGTGTTTAACGGGGAAGAACTGGTATTCGACTTTGCTCCCACCGTTCAAAAGGTGTTTGCAAACCCCAAGGTGCGCGAAAATGCAGGTAAGGTTGCCTTTACCTACGGACCTACCGTGTTTGCGGCAGAAGGCGCAGATAACGACGTAAACCTGTTTGCCGCTCGCATTGATAAAGACTGCAAAACGGAGGTTATCTCCCGCGAAAACGGCGATTTGGGGCTGAAATTGCAAGTTTCCGCTAAACTGCTTGCGGCAGAAGATTTGTATAGCACTACTCGTCCGCAAGGCGAGCCGATTACGCTTACCCTCGTGCCCTACCGCGCGTGGGCAAACCGCGGCGAAAACGATATGATCGTTTGGATGCCCGAGGCGTAATTTTTAACCGTTGCGCAGTTGCGTACGCAATATCATTTTATAATTACCATTTAGAAAACAAAAAAGACTAACGAATCTCGTTAGTCTTTTTATTTGCCGTT
>JAFOHH010000217.1 GCA_017421905.1 Clostridia bacterium | reverse complement strand
CCCGACAAAATGCGGTCTACGTCGTAATCGGTTTTATATTTGTTGGTAAGCAGATAGCAGCGGAAAAATTCGGTGGCAATTTCGTAGCTTTGCACGTATTCTTCTACCAGCTCCTGCGTTACCTCAAAGCCGAGCTTTTCGTACATTTTAATGGCGACGGAAAGATCCTCCCACCCACGCGGCGTTACGAAATCCACCCCGTCTACCGACTTTTGCACGGTAAACAGGTTTTGCGGTTTTAAGCCGAGGTAATAGGTTACGGCGGAATGTACGCCGCTATCGTAAGCGTACTTTTTCCACACCTCAAAGCTGGGCTCTGCCTCTACCCGTTTTACACGGTCCAGCGTAACGATGTCGAATTCCTTTACCGATTTGTTATATTCGGGCGGGTTGCCTGCGGCAACTAATACCCACCCCTTGGGGATTTTATGCGGGCCGAACTTTTTATTTTGCAGCAGCTCTAGCATAGCGGGAGCAAGCGTTTCGGATACGCAGTTAATTTCGTCGATAAACAAAATGCCCTCGGGTTGCTTTTGTTCTTCTACCGCGCGGTAAACGCTATCTACAATTTCCGAAAGGGTATATTCGGTAACGGAAACCTCTTTGCCGCCATACGTTTTTTGCTTAACGAAGGGTAGGCCGATTGCCGACTGACGGGTATGATGGGTAATGGTATAGGAAACGTAGCCAAGGTGCATTTCCTCCGCTACCTGTGCAACGATTGCCGTTTTACCGATACCGGGCGCGCCGATAATGAGCATGGGGCGTTGCCGTACGGAGGGGACGTCGTACTCTCCGTATTGATTTTTGGTCAGGTACATTTTTACCGTATTTTTTAATTCTTCTTTTACCGATTGAATGTTCATAACGTCGTCAATTCCTCTTTTCCGATAATCAGTTTCATTGCCCATGCGGGCACGTTTCTATCCTCGTAGCGCTCGTCTGCAAACACAAACGCCGTGGGATAGGGGCGCACGGTTTTGGGATAGATACCCTTGCCGTCCGTAAAATACAAAACGCCTTTAATTTTTTTGCACGCACCGCTTGCCAGCAGCCCGTCGATATACGAAAATGCTGCGCGGAAATCCGTTCCGCCGCCGCCAACCAAGGTAAAGTTTTGCATTAACTCGTCAAAATCTTCTTGCGTTTTAATTTGGTCGTCTTTTTGCACGGCTTCGTCGCATTGCAAAATGCGCAGGTTTATCGTTTGCGTGCCTGCCTCCTTTATTACCGAATAGGTTTCTCGCAAAAACAGTTCGGTAAGGTCGGAATAGGTCGAACCCGAGGTATCGATTACCACGATAAAATCGGATAGCGCACGCTCCTCTTTATATTCCAAATTTTCCACTAGGGGCATATTGCCGTATAGGGAAAATCCGTAGGAGTAAAATACGTAATCAAACTCGTCGGGGTCTTCTTTAATTACTTCTCGCTCGGCAAGCAGCTTTTTCAAAAATTTGCGGTAGGAATATCTGCGGCGCGTATCCACCTTTAAGTCGCGTGCGAGTGCCTCGCCCGCGTTTTTTAGGTTGAAAAATTGCATATCCGCAAGCGTTTTTCCTGCAATTTCCTCCCAATCGTCCTCTGCCTCTTGCTCCTTTTGCCGCGCACTGCGGGAAGAAAGCGAGGACTCTCCGCTCCGTAGCCACAAGAGGTGGTCGTCGCAAAACAGCAAGCTGCGGTCTATTTTTTCCGCCTCCTCTTGGTGGGTGGAAAGATAGGTATAAATGCCCTCTGCCGTAAAAACGGAAATTTTATTTCGGTAATCGGAAAGAAGGGCGCGCCGTTTTTGTTCCTTGCCCGTTTGCAAAAAAGGCAGGTTAAAGTCCTCGACTATCGATTCTACGTGCATATCGCAAGCAACGTCCCATAGGTCGGGGAAAAGCTCGTTTTTTCCGCGCGCAAAGTGGCGGAAAATACAATGTAGCATCAAATGCACGAGGGCGCGGTTTATTTTTTTGGGGTTTTCCACGTACGCCTTGGTAAGCCAGCGCGCGTTTAGCTTTATTAGCGAGCCGTCCGTTGCTACGTCGTAGGGTAAATCTTCTTCTACCTCGGCGGTTAGGCGATTCATGGCAAGGCTCAAAAATTTTAAATTGAAATAAATTTCCGAGCGGCAGCTATCTACTACCGATTCGGCTACCGCAGTTAAACGGCTTTTTTCCATAAACCCTCCTTTTTCGCCGCGGCGAAGTATTTTATTTTTGCGAAAAGTATTTTTTCTGCGAAACCGTTTGCGCCCGACGGGATATATCCCCTTCTTGCGCAAGGTATTTTTCATAAATTATAAAACAAACGAGCAAGCGTTATTCCTGCAAAATGCGGGCAATTTCTTCATCTTTTTGCACGTTGTAGAAAAACCCTGCAATAAAGCCCTTATCGATAGCAAGTGCCTTTTTGGCAAATTCTACGTCTTGCTTGAAGGCGTTGGGCAAATAGCGAATGGAGCGAACGTCCTTTTTTAATGCCTCCAGCATAACCCGTTCGCTCTTGCAAAAGCGGTCGTAAAAGAGGGGATGCGCCAAAATAGCGGCGTTTTTTTGTACCGCCGCCACGCCGATTTCCTCATCTTTTTGCAAGTCTTCGTCCGTAATTAGCAAATACGCCTCGTCAAACGCGGCAAGCGCCGCAATGGCAAAGGTCTTTTCCCGTTGAAAGGCGGCATCGATATAAGCGTACGCTTTGCCGTTTTTAGAAATGGCAAGCGCCACCGTTTCTCTATCCAACTGCTTTTCCCTGCTTAAACAGGTAATAGAGGCAGGGTTT
>JAFOHH010000216.1 GCA_017421905.1 Clostridia bacterium | reverse complement strand
TGCGGTAGGGCGTGTTGGTAACGATGGATTCCATAATGTGCGAAGCGTATTCGATGGAGCGGTTATGCTCGATATCGCCGCCGTTGAGTAGCGACTCCTTTTGCTTTTCCCAGCCCGCAATTTGACCTACGCAGCGGCGGGGGTATTCGTCCAAAGGAATGTTAAAGCGGTCGATCAGCTCGGGGTACTTCGATTTAATATAGAAGGGGTTGTATTCGGCGTTGTGCTCGGAGCTTTCCGTGCAGTAGTAGCCTAGCTTGTCGATATAGTCGTAGCGCACCATATCCCAATGCTTTTCCGCAGCGTTTTTCTCCTTGGCGCGGCGGCGAATTTCGGGATAGAGGTCGTTTCCGTTTTTGTCCTTAATTTCTAGTAGCCAACCCATGTGGTTAATGCCGGCAATCAATTCGCTGCCCACTTGTACGTCGTTCATGCCAAGGCCGCCGAGAAGACCGCCCGTGCAAACCTGCACGCTGTGGCAAAGCCCCACCGTTTTTACCCCCGTGTAGCGTTGCATATAGCCCGCCAAAATTGCCATGGGGTTGGTGTAATTGAGGAGCCACGCGTTGGGGCAAACCTCTTCGATATCGCGCGCAAAATCCTTCATAACGTGGATGGTGCGAAGTCCGCGGAAAATACCGCCGATGCCAAGCGTATCGGCAATGGTTTGGCGAAGTCCGTATTTTTTGGGGATTTCAAAGTCGATAATCGTGCAAGGGTCGTACAATCCTACTTGAATGGCGTTTACCACAAAGTTTGCGCCGCGGAGAGCCTCCTTGCGGTTTTCCACGCCAAGGTATCCTTTTACTTCGGCTTTGCCGCCATTATATTTGGCATTGAGGGCGTCGATTACGATTTTAGATTCGGCAAGACGCTCGCCATCGATATCGTAAAGCGCAATTTGTAAATTTTCGTTTAACGCAGGGGTAAGAATAACGTCGCCAAGTACGTTTTTGGCAAAAACCGTACTGCCTGCCCCCATAAAAGTAATTTTCATTGAAGTTCCCTCCTTATTTATAAACTTATTATATCCTAAAAAATGTGTATTTTCTATTGCTTTTTGCGTCTATTTTATGGTAAAATGTTGTTTGTTGGAGGAGTTATTATGTATAAATACACGTTTTCTAACACGAAAAAGGATCTTTCCGCTATTTTTTGCGGTTTTGAAGTATGCGAAAAGGGCCACCGCTTTGGTCCACACGTAAGAGATTGCTATTTAATTCACTTTTGCCTTGCAGGCAAGGGAAAGCTTTGGGATAAATACGGTGAGCATAAAATTTCGGAAGGGCAACTGTTCGTTATCCGCCCCGGAGAGGTTACCGTGTACGAGGCAGATAAAAATAGCCCGTGGGAATACGGTTGGATTGGCTTTCACGGCACGGCGGCGCAGCCCTTTTTAGAGGGCGATTCCGTTTACTCCTGCCCGATGGAAATGCTTTCGCGCGTGCGCGAATTATATAATACGGAAAGCCGCTCGCCCGAGCTATATCTTTCCGTGCTGTACGAATTGCTTTCCCGTTTGTTTTACAAGGAAACGAATACGGATAGCTATGGCAGAATTTCCTCCGTGCGCCGCTACATTCGCTACAACTATATGTATAATGTGCACGTTTCCGATTTGGCGCGCACCTTTGGCTTTGAACGCAGTTATTTGTACCGCATGTTTAAAACACGCTACGGCGTTAGCGTAAAGGAATTTCTTACCACCGTGCGCATGGAGCAAGCCAAAACCTTTCTTGCGGAGGGATACCCCGTAAACGTTACCGCCCATATGGTCGGCTACGAGGACGAATTTAACTTTTCCAAAACCTTTAAAAAGTTTTACGGCTATCCGCCCGCCAAGGAAAAAGAGCAAAGCGATAACAAGGCGTAACGCGCGGCCTGGCAAGTTTCGCCCGAAAAAAGCATAAAAAACGCGCTGACAGGCAATCTCCGCCCGAAAAAAAGCATAAAAATCGCGCCGACGGGCAAGTTCCGCCCGAAAAAAAAGCATAAAAATCGCGCTGCATAAACCTTTCCCCTATTTAAGCGCGAATAAGCCCCTACCCAACAACGCCTTTAACCGTTACGATCCTGGCGTTTCCCCTATTTGGACGCGAATAAGCCCCTACCGCATGCGGCAGGGGCGTTTTTTGTTTGGAAAATTCGTTATCTCTTTTTGGGTTTTTTGCGGGGGTTCGGGCCTTCCCACACCTGGCGAAAGCCCGGTTGCTTTTTGGGGCGGGATTTACTTTCCTTTAAAAAGAATAAATAAACGCCTGCCGTCCAGCCAAGCATATCGGGAGTTTGGTATTCCACACTACCGCCCGGCTCGCCCGTTTTCATATTGTATTTTTCCCACAGCTTACCCGTTTTTAAAAAGCAATTTTCTACCGTTTTGCGGAATTTGTTGGAAATTTCCGCCGCTATTTGGTCGTTGCCCGTATTCTTTGCCGCAAAATAGCCAAACAGCGAAAGGGGCGGCCACAGCATGGGGAAATCCCATTGCAAATACTGATCTTCGCCACGGTCTTCTCCCGTGGCAACGCCGCAGGGGGCAACCAAACGGGAAATAACGCGGTCTGCCGTCTTTTTGTTTTCCGTAACCCCAAAAGCGTAAGGGTATAGGCTTGCCGCAGTAAACAGGTCGGAAAACACGCCGTCTTTTTCCCTTTTGTCGCGGTAGGTACCGTCGGGCGCTTTTAACTTGGCAAGCGAAGCGATAATTTGCTCCTTTTTTTCTTTGGCGGTTTGGGAAAGCTCCGTTTCTCCCACCGCCTCGGCAACCTCTTGTACCGAAGCCCAAGCATCTGCCAAAAGCGCGGTTAAATCGACCGCCGCCCATTCGTGCGCCACAAAATCTCTGCCAAAGCGGAAGGTAAAATCCCAGCCGCTTTCCGCTATAGCCATAAAGCCCTTGGCTTGATCGAAAAGCGCTTCGCGCTCGGTTTTGGGGGTTACGCCCAATCTATCGCAAACGTAAAGGTAAAAAGCCTTTAAGCCTTCCCCTTCTTCGCCGCCACCCCAGCCGTACAGTCCGCTGGGTTTTTTGCGGTTTTCTTCCCAAAAGGAAAGCTCCTTTACAACGTAGGGGAGGTATTCTTTTGCGCCTTGCGCATCGCCCGTGTAATGCAAATAATCGCGCACGCCGCGTGCAAAAAGGGGCGGTTGGGAACGATCGGTAAGATGATCGGCGTTGGGGATATACCCAAAATGCCGCACGCAGGAAGCAAAGTTATCCAAATTGTTTTTGGCTTGCTCCTCGTTTCCCGTAAAATATAGGGCAAGGTTGGTGAAATAGGTATCCCAGTAATAAAAGTTGTTAAAACCGCCGTCCTCGCAAGGCACGGTAAAGGGCTTTGCCAAAAATCCGTGCGGCGGACGGACGGTATTCATAATATGCGATTTGATATATTCCTCTACCGCTTGCGATGCGTTTTGGCGACCTTCGGGCGCGCGCTGCACCGTTTTTTTGATAGTGGTTTTGGTATAAAACATCTTTTCGTATTCCGTGGGAATATTATCGGAAATATCCCCTGCGTACAGGTCGTAGTTCACCGAAAGGGTCGTATAGCCTGCCGCCGCGTATTCTTGCAAGGAATAATCGAAAAAGGGCGCGTTGTCCGTTTTTTGCGTAACCGTACCGCCCGAAACGAGCATTTTGGTATAATCCTCTAAAAAGCGACGCGCGGTTAAACGGCGGTGCGCATAGGTATTCTTGGGATAGGGGCAGGAAAAATTGAGGTAAATGCCTGCAATCGATCCGCTGGGGATATAAAAGGGCAAATACTCCGCGCCGCAATTTAAATAGCGCAGGTTGGCAATATGCCCCGTTTCCCCCTCTGCCTCTTTTGCCGATTCGAGTGCGGCAACGATGACGTTAGAAATTTTTTCCACCGCTAAAATATTGCGGTCGGGATGCTTTTTGGCATAAGCAAGGGCAAAAGAGCCCTTTCCGCAACCGATTTCCAAATACACGGGGTTATCGTTACCGAAAATCTCCGAAAAGCATAATTGCGCCTGCATACCCTCTGCAAGGCGCACGTCGGAGGGAAGGGATTGCAGGGGTACGAGATAATCGCTTGCCGCGCCCATTCGCTCGGTTAAATGTTTTTTATAGCGCATTCGCATAATCCGTTCCTCCTTAAGAAAGGGGTTTCGTTTCCTCTTCCACTTCCGTTTTGCGTTGCAGTTTGCTTTTTTCGCCATCGGGCGTTTCTACGTAGGTGTTATCGAGAATTTGCTGAAACCCTTTGCGAAACTGGGCAAGGTATTCCTTGCGAAGACGCTCGCGCTCGGCAGATTCTTCCGCCGTTAAGCCTATTGTTTTTGCCTTTTTGGCAAGTTCGTTAATGCGGTCAATTAATTTTTGGTCCATACCGGTTCTTCCTTTGGGGCGAAGGGAAATCGCACCGAATTTTCTACTCACATTATAACAAAAAAAACCGCCTTTCGCAAGCGAAAAACGGTTTTTATTACAATTAAAGCACTTTGGAAAGAAAATCCTTTAAGCGGGGATGCTTGGGAGAGCCGAAAAAGGTAACGGGGTCGGCTTCTTCCATAATTTTTCCTTCGTCAATGAAAATAACGCGGTTTGCAACCTCTTTGGCAAAGCCCATTTCGTGCGTTACCACGACCATGGTCATACCCTCCTTGGCAAGCTCGGTCATAACCGAAAGCACTTCGCCAACCATTTCGGGGTCTAAGGCGGAGGTGGGCTCGTCAAATAAAAGCACGTCGGGGTTCATAAGGAGCGCACGCACAATGGCAACGCGTTGCTTTTGTCCGCCCGAAAGCGCGGAGGGGTAGTCGTTTGCACGGTCCTGCAAACCCACCTTTTCCAAAAGCTCCAACGCCTGCTTTTCCGCCTCCTCTTGCGAAAGCTTTTTGAGGCGCACGGGCGCAACGGTCATATTTTTCAAAATGGTCATATGGGGGAACAGGTTAAATTGCTGAAACACCATACCCACCTTTTCGCGGTGCTTATTGAGGTTTTTTGCCGCAATTTTGGCAATTTGCTTTTCCTCTGCTTTTTGCGCCTTATATTCGGCCTGCAAAGCGGTAAGGCTTGCGGTAAGCTCCTCAGGCAGGGGCTCGCCCTTTTTTTTCGCCGCCTTAATTTGCTTTTTAATCTCGGCAATTTTTTCGGCGGTGTATAGGCTATAGCAACGGAAGAGGTCTTCTCCCCCAATGCAAATTTCGCCTGCGGTGGGCTGCTCTAACAGGTTTAAGCAGCGCAGAAAAGTAGACTTTCCGCAACCGGAAGGGCCGATTACGGCAACCACGTCGCCCTTTTTAATTTCAATGTCAATACCCGTTAAAACGCGGGTTTCGTCAAACTGCTTGCAAAGGCTTTTTACGGTAATTAGCGTTTCGCCGATGGAAAGCGGCTGGGTATTTTCAGTTTTTTCCAAATTAATTTCTGTCACTTTTTGCCATCCTCCTTTCTAAAATGCGGAGAAGCTTGGTTAAAGCAATTACCATAGCAAGATAAATTGCCGCCGATACCATATAGGGAAAGAAGGGCTCGGCATTGCGCGCAATAATTTGGTCTGCTACTTTCGTAATATCTTTTACGCCGATTGCGCCGATGATAGAGGTTTCCTTAATCAGCGCAATAAATTCGTTACACAAGGGGGGGAGAGAACGTCTTACCGCTTGGGGCAGGACAATTTCCTTCATTACGAGAAAACGCCCCATACCAAGGCTGCCGCCAGCTTCTAGCTGTCCGTCGTCTACCGATTCCAGTCCTGCGCGGATAATTTCGGCAACGTACGCACCGGAGTTGATACCAAACGTAATGATACCAACCAATTCTTCGTTTGCCGAAGCCAAAACGATAAGCGACATAATTAACATTTGCAAATAAACGGGCGTACCGCGAATTACGGTAAGGTATACGTCGCAAACGCGCGCTACGGCTTTGCCCCGCCCGTATTTTTTTGCCATATATTTAATCAGCGCAACAATTATGCCGATTACGCAGCCCAGCGCAATTGCGCCAAGGGAAATGAGTAGCGTTTTTTCAATGCCTTCTACGTACCATTTCCAGCGGTCTGCTTTCAGTAACGTGGTAGAAACGCCATCGACAATCCATTCCCACGCGTTTTTTAAAAAGTCCATAGTTTTATTCCTTATTTTTTCTCTTTACCAAAAGGGCTTGAACGAAAACCGACGGTGCGGCGCATAAAAAAGCAGTTATCGCCACCGAAACACCTCGTTTCCGACTCCCCTTAAAACGGCATAAAGCAGGGCGCAACGTCGCCCTGCTTTTGCCTAAATGGCTAAAGGTTATTTTATTATATATTTTAATTCTTACTTTTGGGTTTTTACCATTTTCATTGCGGGAAGAGCGTCGATAACAACAACGTCGCACTTACCGTTCTTAACAGCCGTCAATGCAAGCGCACCGTTATCATATTCGATAACTTCAGCACCGCTATTCTTCAATACGCCGTTTGCAATAGCATCTTCGATAAGCATATAACCCGTCGTACCCTTTTGAACGCCAATCTTCTTGCCTTTCAAATCTTTGCCTATTGCGTATGTGAGGGGAGCCTTACCGCTCT
>JAFOHH010000215.1 GCA_017421905.1 Clostridia bacterium | reverse complement strand
GCTCCTTTCCTTTTTGCTTGGCCCGGTGGAGGGCGTTATCGTTTGCTTATTAAAAGAGGGATTGCGTTGCTTAACCTCTTCCTCGCTTTGCGCGGGAGAGCTTGCAAACTTTATTATTACCACCTCTTATTTGTTGCTCCCTTCTTGGGTTTATCTCTATAAAAAAACGTTAAAAACGGTACTTATTACTTTGTCGGGCTCTTGTTTTATTGCAACGGGAATGGCTCTCGTTGCTAACCGCTTTTTAATTTTTCCCACCTTTGCGTTTTTAATGAACGGCAGTATTTTCGGCATGACCGTCCCGGAAGCCTTTTCCGCCTTTTGGGTTGCTATTTTACTGTTTAATCTCATCAAAACCGTTTCCGTTGGAATTGTTACCTTGTTGCTTTACAAAAGACTTTCTAATTTTATAAAAAAATGGAAAATTTAACCGTAAATATTTGCTAAAACTGCATTCACCCATTATAATAATATTGTTATGAAAATAATTTCTCATTCGCCGATAGAAACTGAATATATTGCAAACGCTTATGCAAAAACGCTTACACCCGGCTCTGTTATTTTGCTTTCGGGCGAAATGGGTGCGGGGAAAACGGCGTTTACCAAAGCTCTTTGCAAGGCATTGGGTATTGCTACGGAAGTAACTAGCCCCACCTATGCTTATATGAACGATTACGAGGGAAAAGTATATCATTTCGATTTTTACCGTCTTTCTTCGGGTGAGGACGCCGAAGCGCTCGGGCTTACCGATTATTTTTATATGGACGGAATTTGCCTTTTAGAGTGGCATGAAAACGTTGCGGAAGTTGTTCCCGATTTTGCTGAAAAAATCGTCATTGAAAAACGGGGAGAAACCGAGCGGGAATTTATCTTTGAAAAGGAGTTTTCCTTATGAACTTTTTAGCCGTAGATACCTCCGCCTCTTATCTTACCGTAATTGTTAATAGAGGAGAAGACCGCTTTGTTTCTTACTTAGAAAAAGCGGGGATGAAACACTCTACACTTCTTCTTCCCGAAATCGATCGTACGCTAAAAGAGGCAAATTTAACTCTTGACAAGCTCGACTATTTTGCCGTCGTCGTCGGTGCGGGATCTTTTACGGGGATTCGAATCGGCGTTTCCACTATAAAAGCGCTTGCAAAATCAACAAAAAAACCTGCCGTAGCTGTAACCTCCTTTGATACGATGGCGTATAATATGATAGAGGAAAAAGTTCTCGCGCTCATCGATGCAAAGCATGGTCATTATTACGCTTGCGGCTATCATAACGGTGTGGTAGATTTACCCCCCGCATATCTGCCGGAAAGCGAAGTTTTGTCCCTTTCCGCAGGGCGGAAAGTTCTTTCCGTCGAGCCGTTAGCGGTAAATAGCGAGATTGTTTCTCCTGTGGAAGGGCTCTTTGCCGCAGCGACGAAAAAAGCCGATTTGTGCGCATCTGCCGAGGATCTTATTCCGCTTTACGTAAGAAAAAGTCAAGCGGAGGAAGGGAGATGATTTGCCGCCAAGCAACTATAAGCGACGCTCACTCGATTGCGCAGTTGGAGCAGGCTTGTTTTGCCGCCCCTTGGACGCAGCGCATGATAGAAGATAGCTTTCATAATCCGCTTTTTATGGCACTACTTTTGGAAGATGGTGAGGAAATCGTTGGATACGTCGGCTTCACTATTTTGTTTGATGAGGCAGAATTAGATAAAATTTGCGTTTTGCCAAGCCATCGAAAAACGGGTTGTGCTACCACCCTTCTTGCCGAAACGATCGGTTACGCCGCGAGGCGCGACGTAACCCGCTTTTTCCTTGAAGTAAGAACGTCTAACTTGCCCGCACAGCGTTTATATGAAAAATTCGGCTTTTGCAAAATAGCCGTTCGCAAAGGGTATTACGAAAACGGAGAAGATGCTTTCGTCTATCAAAAAACCCTGCGCTAAATCCCGTTTGGGAGGAAACCATTATTTATATCAACGGAATTTATCTTTCCACGAAAGAAGAAGGCGTCGGAAAACCTCTCGTTTTATTGCACGGTTTTGGGGCAAACAAAGAGAGTTTTTCGGCGCAAATTTCATATTTTGCGCAATTTTTTCATGTTATCGCTATCGATTTCCCCGGATTTGGAAAAAGCAGTCCTATTCCATATCCCTTTTGCGTAAAAGATTACGCCGACCTCGTTTTGGCACTGTTAAACGCCTTAGAAATAGAAACGTTTTCTTTGCTTGGGCATTCCTTCGGCGGCAGAGTTGCCATTTATATCGCTGCGCATACCAATCGGGTTACGCATTTAGTCCTTGCCGACTCCGCAGGCGTAAAGCCCCGTTTTTCTTTGCGAAGGCAAGTAAAAAAACGCCAATTTCAACGCAAAAAAAATAAGGTGGGAGAGGGGGAGCGCGCCCAGTTTGGCTCGGTCGATTATCGTAGCCTTTCTCCCATAGAAAAGCAGTCCTTTTCTTTGGTAATACAAGAAGATTTAACTCCGATGTTAGGAAATATTCGTTGCCCAACGCTCGTTATTTTCGGGGCAAAGGATAGGGAAACCCCCCTTTATATGGCGCGGAAATTATACAAAGGCATAAAATGCGGCAGTCTTGTCGTAATAAAAAACGCAGGTCATTTTGCAATGGTGCAAAGCCCCACGGCTTTCAACCAAGCAGTAATGGCTTTTTTCTTGTCCAAAAAGGGAGAATAAAGCATGCATATTTTTGAAAATTTCGTGGCTGACGCATTTTTGTTTTCTGTTTTTGTGGCGGTTTTTTTTACGGGGTATGCGTTTAAAGGAATATTCTTTTTGCAACAGTGTGGATATAAAAAGTCTCTTTTTTGCAAGGCTTATTCTCGTGTTTTTTGCAGGGACTGCATTTGGTCAATTTTATTTCTTTTATCTTGCGTCCTTTTTTTATTATGGGGAAAACAAGCGTTTGTTTGGGTTTGTTTCTTTTCTTTTATGTTGCTTGCCGCCTTTTTACGCAATGGAAAAAAAGGAAAAGTGCCGCGCCGTTTTACGCGCCGCCTGTTGCGCTTAACCGCTTTGGTGGCTTTTTTCGGCGGGTTTTGCACCATTATACTGTTTGTTCTTTCGCGTAGCGTTATAGCGCCGTTTTTTGCTCCTCTTGGGTTGGATTCGGTGTGGTACGCCTCGTTTTTTTTATTGTTTCTTTTACCGAAAGGCGTAATTATGCTTTCCGCTAAAATTCTGTTGCCGCTTGAAGAAAAAATTGCGCAAAAATATCTTTTTCGTGCAAAGCAAATATTGGAACGGAACGGACAAATGACAAGAATTGCCATTACGGGCAGTTATGGTAAAACGACGGTAAAGCATATGCTTGCCGCCCTTCTTTCCGTGCGATATCGCGTTTTAATGACTCCCGCCTCTTTTAATACCCCACTTGGAATTGCAAAAACGATAAATGGACTGACCAACACCGCTTTTGCCTTTCCCGAAATTTTTATTGCTGAAATGGGAGCAAGGCAAAGCGGAGATATTCAAGAACTTTGCGCACTGGTCAATCCGCAAGTGGGCGCGCTAACCGCCGTGGGTTGTCAGCATTTAGAAAGCTTTCGTTCTATAGAAAACGTTTATTCCACAAAAAGTGAACTTTGCCGCTATATGGAAAAAACGGGCGGTGTTATGGTGTTTAGTGAGGACGATTCTTTAACGCCCGTAAAGGAACGGTATTGCGGAAGGAGAGGCATAAACGCTTTTTCCGTGCAAATGATAAAAGAGGATGCAAGTGGCACGACGGTAAAAATTTCTTTTGAGGAACAGCAAGGGGTGGCTACTCTTCCGCTTTACGGAAAGCACGTTGCGGCAAATTTATCGCTTGCCCTTTCTATTGCGGCAGAAATGGGGCTTTCCTTTTCCGAGCTGATGCAAGGTGTAAACGGTGTTTCTGCCGTTTCGCACCGATTGCAGGTAACAAGGCTTGCCGATTGTACAGTGATAGACGATTCGTTTAACGGTAATCCGCAAGGAGCAAAAGAGGCGTTGCGTGTTTTAGGGTTATTCCAGGGCAGAAAAGTGGTAATAACGCCGGGGCTTGTGGAACTGGGC
>JAFOHH010000214.1 GCA_017421905.1 Clostridia bacterium | reverse complement strand
TCCGGAATTGAAGGCGCAGGGAAAAACGCCGCTGTATTTTGCGGCGGAGGATGGTACTTACTTCGGCACCATTGCAGTGGCGGACGTGCTGAAAGCGGAATCCGCGGCAGCGGTTGAGGCAATGCAAAAACTGCATCTTGACGTATATCTTGAATAAATTGCTTTAAGGACCAACCTGCGCAGTAGCCGGTAAGCATGGAAAGGTCGTGAATGTGGATATCTGCAGCGCGGTGAGCGTTTGCAATTTCGTCGTCGTAAATTTCCGAAAGCCAGTAGTTTGCGGTAATTGCGCCCGAGTTGTTGAGGATAAGACCGCCAACCGAATAGGTAACGGTGGAGTTTTCCTTAACGCGCCAGTCGGTAACCTTTACGTAGCTATCTACAATGTCCTTGTAGTCAAGAACGGTAGACTTTAAGTTACGGAGCTTTTCACGTTGACGGCGATATAAAATATACGCCTTAGCTACGTCGGCATAGCCCGCTTGAACGAGCACCGATTCTACGCTGTCTTGAATGTCTTCTACGGCGATTTGGTGATCCTTAATCTTCGGCTCGAAATCTGCCGTTACTTTGAGGGCAAGAAAATCGATAATGTTATCGTTATAATTCTTTTCCTGCGCGTCGAACGCTAATTTAATAGCGTCTGAAATTTTTGCAATGTTAAAATCTGCAACTTTTCCGTCTCTTTTTAATACGGTATACATCTTTTGCTTCCCCCTGTTTTATTTTTTTATGGTGTGCTCTTTAAGTATATCGCAAACGATTGCGTTTGTCAACAAAAAACCACAATATATTGTGTTTTTATTTTTATTTTTTATCAAAATATGGGAATTTGGCAATTTCAAGTTCCAGCCTTATACGCCGCGCAATTCCACTTTTTTCACGGTTTTTTCAAGCAAAAACGCCATTTTTTGCATGTCCTCTTTGGGCATTGCACTAAGCCCCGATCCGATTAAATTTCCCGAATCGATAAAGGCTTGCAGGTATAGCTTTTCCGCGCCCGCGATAAACGAGGCAAGCTCCTTTGCCTCCTCCTGGCCGTGAAGTTGTTTTACAACCGTGGTGCGAAATTCGTAAGGAACGACGTTTTTTAGCAAAAATTCCACACTTTGCCTTACGGGGGCGATATCAAAATTGGCAATACCAACCGTTTCGCCGTAGCGGGAGGGGGCGTTTTTTACGTCCATAGCTACGTAATCGACAAGGCCGCGCTCCACCGCCGCACAGAGGACGTCGGGACGGTAGCCGTTGGTATCCAGCTTTACTGCAAAGCCGAGATCCTTTATTTTTTGCAAAAAGGAAAGCAAGTCCTTTTGCAAGGTGGGCTCTCCGCCCGTAACGCAAACGCCCGTTAAAACGCCCGTTCTCTTTTTCAAAAAGGAAAAGAACTCTTCTTCGCTAACCGAGTCGCCCTCCCCCGGCGCAAGCACGAGCGTAGCGTTGTGGCAAAAGGGACAGCGAAAGTTGCAGCCTGCGGTAAACACCGTGCAGGCAACCCGTTCGGGAAAATCTAAAAGCGTTAATTTTTGCAATCCTTTTATTTCCATTGCTATCCTCCTATTATTCGGGGCGAACACAAAGCGCGCCCTTTTAAATCGGCTATTTGCCGCGTTTGCAAGATTTTTGCGCCTTATAACACGATATAGGGCGCGATTGATATCATTATACCATATATTGTGGTTTAGTTCAAGTTCTTTTACCAACTTTTTAAAAGAAAGTTGCGATAAAATTGAAAAAGATGCAAAATAAAAGCCTCCGCGTTTGCGGAGGCTTTTCGGTACAATTTACGATAATTTATTCGGTTCAATTTACGATAATTTATTTGGAAAGATATATTTTTCCTGCAACGCAAGCCGTACCGATTAACGAGAAAATAGCGGCGATAATCGTGCCCGCGCCAAGAGAAACGTATTCTTGGTTGATTTCGTTTTCCAAGCCGATTGCAAAGATAGGACCAAACGCAAACAAAGCGATTGCCCCAACGACAAAGCAAAGGAAGGCAATTAACGTAAAGAGCTTGTTTTTGAATAAGTAGCTAATAACGCCGCCTGCAAGGGGAAGCAAAAAGGTAATGAGTGCGATAAGGTTAAAGTTAAGAATGGTTACTTCCATACTACCGATTTGTCCTTTAAGCCGAACGCAACCTCGCTACCTTTGTAGGTGGTAACGTTTTTTTGCAATACCGAGATCCACAGTAATTTTAATGGCATCGAGGAACATCATAATAAATGCTGCGACGCCTGCGACGAGTGCCACGAGGGAAAGGAGCTTTCCTACGTTGCTTACTTTCTTTTTTCCCATAGTTTCATCCTCCTTAAGTTTTTGGGTAATCGTATCATACCATATTTTTTTTGCTTTTTCAACCCCTTTAGAAAAAAAGATACCTTCTTTTTTGAAAATGCGGCAAGCGGAAAAGCAAAAAAACTGAAAGCGGATAAACCTAAACTACGCGCCGCGCCGTAATATAATTCTTCCAGCGCGCCTTGGAAATGGGCTCGATTACGGCGTAATCGCTTGCGGTGTGCAATATGTAATTATCGCCGAGATAAAGAGCCACGTGGCCGATGCGCTCGTTACCGCTAAGATGCGCGCGGTCGGCATTGGTAAAAAACAATAGGTCGCCGCGGCGCAAATTGCTGCGCTTTACGGCAGTTCCGTTTTTTACCTGCTCGCGCGTGGTCGTGCCCAGCTTAATTTTGCAGGCGGCGTAATAAATATACTGCACGAGGGCGGAGCAATCGAATTCCGTCCCCTTAAAGGAGGCATTTTTCACGCCGTCGCCGTCGTGGTAACGCACGCTGCCCCAAACGTAAGGGTATCCCAGCAATTTATAGCCGAAATCCAGCGCGCGTTCCACCTGCTCCGACGTTTTTTCTATTGCGTAGAAATCGCAGTAAGAAGCGGCGACGTACCCGACTTTTTCTTTATACCACGTTTTGTAAAAGCCGTTTTCCTTTCCTAAAAAAACGACCATATCGCCGCTATTCAATCTGCCGAGAATGCTTGAGGAGGTCTTTGCCTTTGACCGCACGCGCAGCCCGTCCGTTTTGCTCCGCACGTAAGAGATTTTTTCCTTTTCCGCAGGCGCGGAAGGGGTTACGGTGGGCTTTGGGGTGGGAGAAACGCTGGGGCGAACCGTTGGCGCAACGCTGGGCGTAGGCAAAGAAACGGAGGGTGTGGGAAGAGAAGGCGCGCCGCCCTCCTCGCTCGGGGAGGAGGGCGGAGGTATAACGCTTTCCGTGGGATTTTCCCCCTCCGAAAGAGAAGGGGCTACGCCGCTTGAGGGGTGCGGGTACTCGAAATCTTCTCCAAGCTCCGCACCGCCCCGTTCGCCGCCACAGGCAACGAAAACCAGTAAAACAATGCAACACAGAATAATGAGGAAAAACTTTTTCATAGCGCAATTATAGCGGCTTTTATGTAATCCCGTCAATTAAAAACGCTAGGAGATTCCTGCCAAAAACGGCAATTTCTGCCTTTGAAGAAGGAAAACCACCTTCCTTCTTTTTTGCAAAAAACCCGATCTTTTTGCGTCCTTTCTTTTGCAACAAAAACCACCTTTCTTTCAAAACAAAAAAACGCCGCCTTTTAGGCGACGTAAAAAACAAATTTTTGCAAGGTTTTTATTTAAGAGCGTTATTTTTCTGCGTAAAACTCTGCAATGGCGGCGTAATACGCATCGATGTTTTCCCACTTGGCTTGAGGCGGAATATCGCAGCCCGAGGAAATGAGGAAGTTGGGATAGGATGCGCATTCCTCCAAAAGGGCAAGGGTTGCCGCGCGGATACTTTCGGGCGTGCCGTTTTTAAACTCGCCTGCGGGGTCGATATTGCCCATCACGATACAGTTGCTGGGAACAGCCTTTAATACGTCTATCATTTTTACGGCGTTGCCGAAGTGATAGGCCGCCGCTCCCGTATTTAAAATGGAGGGCATAATTTGCAAAGCGGTATCGCCGCAGTTGTGATAGATAACGATAAAATCGTCGCTTTGCACTTCTTCTACGATGCGGCGGATATAGGGCTCGGAAAACTCCTCGGCAAGCTCTAAAGAAAGGAGGCCTGCAAGCGGCTCTGCAATAACAACGCCGTCCAGTCCGGCGTTTTTAAAGGCGCGGATATATTCCACCAAAAAGTCGGTGGCTTTTTCCAGCACGACGTGCAATAAATCGGGGTCGGTATAGCAATAAACGAGGGCTTCGGTTACGTCGAGCAATCTGCCGGCAAGCGAATAACTGCCGATAACGCCCGCAAATACGGGGCGGTCGGTAATTTGCTGCTTGGCAAGCTTCATTCCCTCGATGCAAACGCCCGTGCGACATTCTCCAACCGAAGGAACGCGGAGGTTTTCCGCTTCTTCAATCGAGGTAACCACTGCGCCCGTTACGGTGGGGATTTCCCCTTCTTCAAACAAAACGGGAGCGCCGAAGCATTCCGCTTCTACCGAAAGGTCCATAGGGCTTACCGCGGCAAGCGAGGGCGTGCGATCGGCAACCGCTTTTAATAGCTTGGCTTGCAAGGCTGCATCTTTTACCAGAGCGCCAACCGTCGTTTCAATTAGCTCTACGCCGGGGAAGGACAAAATAGGCATACTCTTTTTTTGCCTTTCGCTCGCTTTTTCCGCCAGCCATTGTTTTACGTTCATGGGAAAATCTCCTTAAAGCGCCTGCTGCGCCTATATTCGTTTTTATTATACAATATTTGCAGAGAAAATGCAATTGCTATTTTTGCGAAATTAGAGTAAATTTTTGCTCTTTTTTTCTATTTTCGCAAGATTTTTCCTATTTTTCGCAAATTGCGCCTTTACAATCTAAAAAAGATGTGTTACAATACTTACATAAATATGATTTGGAGGATTTCCTTATTATGACGAATTTTGAAGAACTTGCTACCTTACTGCAAAAGGGCAAAGCAAAAGACCTTACCGCTGCCGTTACCGAAGCGCTTGCTACCGGAACGCCCGCAAAGGACATTTTAAATAACGCTTTGATTGCCGGTATGTCCGTCGTAGGCGAAAAGTTTAAGAATAACGAAGTTTTCGTGCCCGAGGTTTTAATTGCGGCACGCGCGATGAATAAAGCCCTTGAGGTATTAAAGCCCGCTCTTGCGGCAAGCGGCGTAGATCCCGTTGGTACGGCGCTGATTTGCACGGTAAAGGGCGACTTGCACGACATTGGTAAAAACCTCGTTAAAATGATGATTGAAGGCACGGGCTTTGCCGTTATCGACCTGGGCGTAGACGTAAGCGCAGAAAAGGTTGTTGCGGCAATTATCGAGCACAATGCAGATATCGTTTGCCTCTCCTCTCTCCTTACGACGACGATGATGTACCAAAAGGATATTATCGACGCCATCGTTGCAGCAGGCCTGCGCGACAAGGTAAAGATTATGGTTGGCGGCGCACCCGTTACACAACAATTTGCCGATGAAATCGGTGCGGATGCTTACACGCCCGACGCGGCTTCGGCAGCGGAATGCGCTAAAGCCTTCGTTTCCTAATTAACCGCATAAATTCTGCGCCCGCTTTGAGTGTTTCGAGGTGGGCGTATTTTCTATTCTACAAAACAAGTGGTAAAAGGGAGGCAAAACCCTTTTACAAAGCAGGCAAACTATGGAAATTAAAGTAATTGCAAACGGTATAGCCTCCCCGATTATTTGTAGCGAGGGCGAAAACCTACTATCCGTTTTACAACAAAACGGGTTTCCGATTTCCGCGCCCTGCGGCGGAAACGGCAAATGCGGAAAATGCAAGGTAACCTTGGTAGAGGACGGCAACGCGCGCGAGGTGCTTGCCTGCAAAACTAGCGTTACTAGACCCTGCTGCGTTTTGCTTTCCCTGCAAACGGGTAGCGGACTTGTTACCGACGGCGAGGAAATTGCAACGAGCGAAGAAGGGTACGGACTTGCCGTGGATATCGGCACGACGACGCTCGCCTTGTACTTTATCGACCTAAAAACGGGACGAACGGTAAAAACGGCATCCTCCCTCAATCCCCAGCAAGCCTTTGGGGCGGACGTAATCAGCCGCATCGTCAGCGCAACGCAAAACGGCGTGCAAGCCCTTTCCAACGCCGTACGCCAAGCCATTATAAAAGAAACGCAAGCTTTTTTACAAGAGCAGAATCTTTCTTGCCTGAAAAAAACCGTAATTGCGGGCAATACCGTAATGCTGCACTTATTTGCCGAAAAGGATATTTCCTCCTTTGGCTACGCGCCTTATACCCCCTTGTTTTTGCATACGGTAACGCTAACGGACGACGCTATTTGCGACCTTCTTGGTACGATTACGCTGCTGCCTTCCGTTTCCTCCTTTGTGGGGGCGGACGTGGTTTGCGGCGCACTCGTTACCGATCTTTGCGAAAAAACGGCGCTTTTTATAGACCTTGGAACGAACGGGGAAATTATGCTTTCTCATGGCGGAAAGCTTTACGCCACCTCCGTTGCGGCAGGCCCTGCGTTTGAGGGGGCGGATATCGAATGCGGAAAGGGCGGCGTTAGCGGCGCAATTTGCCGCATTGACGAAAACGGCTTTTCTACCGTAAACGGCGCACCTGCAGACGGCATTTGCGGCTCCGGACTTATCGATGCCGTTGCCATGCTGCTGCGCAAGGAAATGATAGACGAAACGGGCGCGTTTACAGAGGGCGACCGCTACGTTTTGACAAACGGCGTATACCTTTCGCAAAAGGACGTGCGCAAATTTCAGCTAGCAAAAAGCGCGGTGCGCTCCGGCATGGAAATTCTGCTTGCGCGCGCAAATCTCTCCGCCAAAGAGGTAGACGCTTTGTACGTTGCCGGCGGTATGGGCTATTACGTTGATAAAGAAAACGGAACGCAGGTGGGCTTGTTCCCTTCTGCCTTAAAAAATAAAATAGAAGCGGTAGGAAATACGGCAGGGCTAGGCGCAAAACGCTGCTTGCTTTCCCCCGCGGCGCTACGCCGCGCGGAAGAAATTGCCGCCGCCGCAACGACGATAGACCTTTCCCAAGACCCCGATTTTGTAGACGCCTTTGCCGAAAATATGTTTTTTTAAGTACATGAGATTGCTATGAATTTACAAGAAAAAAAACTGCATCGCATCCTTAATTTCAGCGAACTGAAAAAGCTGTTTAACAGTTTTTATAAGTCCGCCGGCATCGACGTTGCCCTTTACGATACCCAAGGCGTGGAAAACCTTGCCGTGCGCGCCCCAAACAGCATTTGCACGCAAGCAAACGAAAACCCCTCCTGCTCCAACAAAATTATTGCAGGGGGCAAAAAGGCAACCGAACTTGGCGGACCGTATATTTACGAAACGCCCTGCAAGCTGATTATGTGCATTACCCCCGTGGTGATAGAAAGCACGGTTGTGGGCTTTATTTCCTGCGGGCCGGTTGCCCTTTGGGATAAAGACGATTTGTTTGAAAAGGAATTTCTTGCCTCCTGCCAAACGATGGGCATCGATTTAACGAATTTCGACCTTTCCACCATAAAGGGCGTTTCCTGCGAAAATATGACGGGGCTTGCCGATATGCTATCCGTTATGGTAAACTATATGGTTATTCAGGAGCAGAAAAACCTTTCGCGCCGCATCGAGCTGGAAAAGCTGCACGAGGAGCGCGAGGAGGCGTTGCATAAAATGCAGCTGGCCAGCGAGCAAAGCGCCCTAAAAAAATACCCCGTAGAACGGGAAAAGGAACTAATTGCCTGCGTGCATCTCGGCGACCGCGCGGGCGCAAAAGCCATTATTAACGACCTGCTTACGGGCATTTTTATGTATGCCGGCGGCGAAATTGCCATAATTCAGGCAAAGCTGTACGAGCTGATTGCCTCCTTTTCTCGCACGGCGGTAGAGGCAGGCGCGCAAATTAAAGATTTAAGCGGCATTGTAAGACGCTCTTCTAACCTACTATTGGAAAACGCCGATTTTTCCACCCTGTGCAGGGAAACCATTGCCGTTTTGGACGAATATTTAGACGTGGTTTACCGCACGCGGAGCGGAAAACAAACCAACCAGCATCTAGCCATGGCTATTTCCTTTATTCATCAGCATTACGAAAACAGCAATTTATCCCTGGAAGAGGCCGCGAAAGCCGTTTTCGTAAGCCCGTATTATTTAAGCCATTTATGCCGTGACGAAATGAAAACGACCTTTACCAACTAGCTGTCGCACGTGCGGATAGAAAACGCCAAAACGCTGTTAAAAGAGGGGCTTTCCAGCGAGGAAGTGGCCTTTCGGATAGGCTTTAAAAACGCCTCTTACTTCGTAAAAATCTTTAAAAAATACGTGGGCATTACCCCTGCTAAATATCGGCAGAGTTAAAACGATCACAAAAAAAGGCCTCCTAGCGGAAGCCTTTTTCTTTATTGTATTCGGTTACAATTTAATTTTTTTCACCTGTTCGGCGTAGTATTTTACCAGCTCGAACTTACTGCCCGGCATTAAGCGGTGATCGGGACAGGGAATAAATCCGCCAAGCTCGGCAAGCT